>DASWGT010000149.1:0-1583 GCA_036393575.1 Rhodospirillales bacterium
TCGGCGTCCGGATTGCGGTTGAGGAACTTGCGGAGCGCGTCGGCGCTGGCGGAGATCGCGGTGACGCTGTCGCCCAGGCTGCGCGGCCTTTTCATGTAGACGTCGTGGACGTTGCGAAGGCTGTCGACCAGGATCTGAATCAGCGTCTTGATCATCGGCGGCTGCTTGGCAAGCATCGCCGCGATGCCGGCGCTGGGGACGTTGACGATGACGCTTTCCTCCAACGCCACCGCGTGCGCCATGCGCTTCGAGCCGTCGATGATCGCCATTTCACCGAACAACTCGCCGACGCGGATGGTGGCGAGCTGGAGGTCCGTGTCGTCAACGGTCTTGAAGATGCCGATGGAGCCGGTCTCGACGATATAGGCGGCATCGCCGGCATCGCCTTCCTTGAAGATGATGTCGCCCTGCTTGAAGAAGCTTTTTTTCAGCGCACCGCCGTCGACGTACATGAAATAATCTCCAGCCGCATCTCGCCCGGCGGGCGTAATTCTAGCCGTCGGCGCGCGCGCTGCACAAGCGATGTCGCCTCAATCCGCGGGCGGGACGCCGAACTTGCCCAGTATCTTCCTCTGGCGCTTGGCAAGCGTTCTCTCGTCGAAATCGTCGATCAGGTCGTGGAACATGCGGTGCCAGTTGATTTCCGCCTTCAGGTGCGTGAACACGCTGCCGAGCCCGATCGCCGAACGGTCCATCAGCACGAATTCCTTCGGCGGCGTCACGCCGCCGACGCGGCGCAGCTCCTGGTGCACCTTGGCTGCGACGCCGGCGCCGTACATGACCCCACCGGTTTCCTGGATGGTCTTCGCCTTGTCGTCGAGCAGCGGCGCGTACAAGAAATGCGCCCACTGGTTCAGGATGTCGATGACGTCGCGGCGGAGGTTGACGAAACCCCACGTCTCGTAGGCGTGCACGGCCAGCTCCTCGTCGTCGTCGCGGAGCGCCTTGTAGAGGTCGATGACGGCGCCGACGAAACTCGGCTTGAAAATGCGCACGCAGCCGAAGTCCATCAGGTTGACCGACGCGTCGGGCCTGACGGTGTAGTTGCCGAGGTGCGGATCGCCGTGCAGGACGCCGTAATAGTAGAACGGCACGTACCACGCCCGGAACATGTTGTGAGCGACGGCGTTGCGGTTCTTGATGTGCCGATCGACGAACTTCAGCAGCGGCTCGCCCTCCAGCCACGTCATGGTCAAAAGCCGGTCGCTGCACAGCTCGTCCACCAGATCGGGCACGTGGACGCCCTTCTCGCGCTTCAGGATTTCCTTGAACAGGCGGAGGTTGCGCGCCTCGCGGCGGTAGTCCAGCTCCTCGCGCAGGCGGTTCGACAGCTCCTTGTGGATCTCGCGCGGGTCGATGGCGCCGTCGTAACGGCGGTAGAGCGAGAACACCAGCTTCAACTGCTTGAGGTCGGCCTCGACCACCGAGGCCATGTCCGGGTACTGGATCTTGCAGGCGAGCTGTCGGCCGTCGTGGGCGACCGCCCGGTGCACCTGGCCCAGCGACGCCGCCGCGGCAGCTACCGGCGCGAACGACTTGAACCGCGCCTGCCATTCGGGCCCGAGCTCGCCGGCCATGCGGCG
>DASWGT010000150.1:0-3514 GCA_036393575.1 Rhodospirillales bacterium
CGCCATCGACATTTCCGACGTGGTCGAAAGCTTCATCGACGGCGGGGGCGCCGGGGCCGTCGATACGCTGGTGTTGGCCAGCGGCACCACGATCATGATCACCGATGTGAGCGGGATCCTGACCGATCTGGCCTCTCTCGACGCCAACAGTCTGATCAACACCGTCTGACCGGAACGAGCGGCCGAGGCCAGCGGGGCGAAGTCGCCCCGGCCCCCACTGGTGCGGATCAACCGCCTCTTTCTTGCGGTGAAATCGGACCCGAAAGGTCGGCAATCTCCAGGATCAGCTTGCGGCGGACCGCTTCGGCGAAGCGGGCATCGCCGTCGGCGGTGACCACGAAGTGGCCGTCGCCGCCGACGATCAACGCGGCGAATGCGGATTCCAGATCGTAGTCGATCGGCCGGCCGCTGGCGCAATTCCGGCAGAGGATCGCGAGGCCATTGATGGTGATGCCGGCGGAAATCGCCGCGGCGCGCGCCATAGGCAGCGGCACGCCGCCGGCGCTGTAGGCGCTGTCGGCCGAGAAATCGATGACTTTCCGGGTGCCTTCCATCTCGTTGCCGTCGATCAGGGCATGCGCCGCGGCAAGGGCGCTGCCGATGGCGTTGGGCCCGGTGGCGAGGCGGGGCGCCGCCATCAGACGATCGGCAAACGCCGCGGCGCTTTCCGGGCCGTCGATGATCGTCCAGGGCACGACCACCTCCTGCGAGGCGGCGTCGCCCCACTCCACGTAAGTGACGGCGATCCGCTGTTCGTAGCCGTGCGAGATCGCCGCCAGGACGTCGGGGTGCGTGATCGCGGCGGCATAGCCCTGGCGCTGAAACCGGATCTCGCCGTCGTCGATGGATCTGGAGGCGTCGGCGAGCAGCACGAGCTCGAGGTCGACCCGCTCGTCCGCCCGCGCGCCCTCCGTCACCACGCCGATCAGCAGCACGACCGCCACCGCCATGAACCGCACGGCCCACTCCTTCCCTCGCGTTCGACCGGTCTCGAGCCGGGCAACCATAGCATTTTTAACCGGCGCCCGGTCTGCTAGCGTCTTTGCGGCACGAAATGCGGGAGGTGGGGGATGACGAACCTGACTGGCAAGACCGTCCTGGTGACCGGCGGCTCCCGCGGCATAGGCGCGGCGATCGCCCGGGCCATCGGCGCGTCGGGTGGCCGGGTGCTGGTCCACTATGCGCGCAACCGCGCCGCGGCCGACGCCGTCCGGCGTGACATCGGCGCCGAGCGCTGTCACCTCATCCAGGCCGATCTCGCCGTTCCCGGCGAGGTCGACCGCCTGTGGTCGGAGGCCTTGTCGTTGTCGCCGCGCATCGACGTGCTGGTCAACAACGCGGGCATTTTCGAAGACGTGCGGGTCGACGACCCGATCGAGGACTGGCGGGCCGCCTGGGCGCGGGTCCTGCAGGTGAACCTCCTGGCGCCTGCCGACCTCTGCCGCGCGGCGATCCAGCATTTCCGTGAGCACGGCGGCGGCAAGATCATCAACGTGGCGAGCCGGGCGGCGTTCCGCGGCGAAGCGCCGGACGAGATGCCCTACGGCGCCTCCAAGGGCGCGCTGGTCACCCTGACCAAGACGATCGCGCGCGGCTTCGCCGCCGATGGCGTGCTCGCGTTCGCTATCGCGCCGGGCTTCACCGATACCGATATGGTGACGGGAACCATGACCGCGGAGGCCATCGCCGAGGCGACGCGCGACATTCCCTTGGGCGCCATGGCCTCGCCCGAGGAGATCGGCCAGTTGGCCGCCTTTCTGTGCGACGACCGGGTGCGCCACATGACCGGCGCCACCTTCGACGTCAATGGCGCCTCGTATGTGCGCTGAGCGCCCGCTCGACGAACCTGGCGCTACGGCGCGCCTCGCGCGCGGGCGAACGGCGCCATACCGGCGTTCCGGCGCCCGATCCGGTCAAACGAACCAGTAGGAGACGACGGCGATGGCGACCCAGAGGGCAAGACTTGCGCCGAGAACGAACCTCGCCGTTCGGCGCCTGAACCATCTCCGCTCGGTCCGATCGACACTCCGGTAGAGCTGCCGCCCGCCGACCGTCGAAGGGTCCGACGCCTTCATGATGGTTTGCCTTCCATCCCCCATGCCCTCGGCTCGGGCGGCCGGCCGCGCCTCGCCGGCCCGCGACCCCTCGGCAACCTTCAGGTTCCCCGCGAAAGTATCAGAATGGAGCTGAATACGTCCAGATCGGGTCTCTTATGTCACTTTACGGACATTTGAGTCCGTTTGAAAACCGGCTGGGCGACGCCGCCGCCCGCGGCGTGGCAGGCCGCGCAGTGCCGGCGGACTCCGGCGGCGCGCCTGGTTCCGGCCCCGGCGCGCCGCCGCGGCCCGGCAGACCTCTCGCCCGGGCGCTAGTTGAACAACCCCTTCAGTTGCTTGCCCAGGTCCGGGATGAGCGTCGGCTGCTCTTCCTTCGGCTCCTCGCTGGGCGCCGGGCTTTCCTCGCTGGGCGCCGGGCTTTCCTGGGCCTGCGGCTCCTTCGTCTGCTTGCCGCCGCCGAGAATGCCTTCCAGGGCCCCGCCGAGGCCGCCGCCCGACTCGCCGCCGCCGGTGACGCCCTCGAGCGCCTTCTTGAGGCCGCCGCCCTCGCTGCCGCCGAGCCCCGGAATCGGCAGGTTGACGCCGAACTGGGCAGCCTTGTCCTTGAGGTCGGCCGGCAGATTGGCGAGGCGCGCCGGATCGGCCGCCGCGGCGGCGAACATCGACTTGTAGTCGATGTTGTAGGACAGCTTGTCCCAGCTTCCATAGGCATGCACGGGAATCGGCAATCCGGCGAGGGCGTCGCTGCCACCCTGGCCCTCCAGCGAGGCCACCAGCTTGGCCTCCGCGTTGTAGTCGAGGGTGCGCGGGGGCAGGGGAACCTGGCCGGCGCCGGAAACCCGGACCAGGGGCGCGAGCATCTTCAGGTCCCTGTTGTCCAGCACCCCGTTGGTGATGGTGAAGCTGCCGGACAGCTCGGAGAAGTCCGTCTTGGGCTTTTCGCCGCCGGACGCCATGCCGAGCTGGCTGACGTTGCGCAGCGTCCCGGCCAGATCGAAGCCTTCGATGGCGCCGTCGAGGAAGGTGAAGGCGCCGTCGCCGTTGAGGCTGCTGACGATCTGCTTCTGGGTGTTGCCGCGCGCGCGTCCGCTCGTCTCGAAGTTGAGTTTCCCGGAGAGGAAATCCATGTCCGCGAAGGCCTGCAGGAACGGCTTTGATTCAACGTCCTGCACCTTGGCCTGATAGCTGATTGCCGCGGCATCGCCGGAGCCGTCCACCACCGCCGATGCCGTCATCTGACCAGGGTTCAACTGAACCCCCGTGACGTCGGCCTTCAGCACCCCGTCGGCGAGCGAGACCTGTGCCGCCGCGCTCTGCACCTGGAGCTGCCGGTAGAGCACGTTGGCGAGGTTGACCTGGACCTCTCCCTCGGCCTGCTTGAGTCCGGAGAACGCGCCGATCGGCTCGTCACTCCATCCCGCGGCGCCCCCGTCCGCCGGGGCCGCGGCCGCCTCCGC
>DASWGT010000151.1:0-2061 GCA_036393575.1 Rhodospirillales bacterium
CGTTTGCGTGCGGAAGGCGAGCCGGAAGGCGGCGGTGGCGGCGACGATGGCGATCGCCACCGAGGCCGCGACCAGCGCCGGGTCGTAGACGATGCCGACGCCCGGCATCTGCATTGCCGCCATGCCGCCGTAATGCATGACGACGACGCCGAGGCCGGCGAGCCCGCCGGCGACGAGCAGCGGCCCAAAACCGTTGCCGTAGCGGCTGAGGATGAGGAGGCCGGCGCCGACGACGAGGATCGGCAGGGCGAGCGACAGCAGCGTCAGCCAGACGTCGTAGGTCGCCGGCATCGGCATGACGAAGGCGAGCATGCCGACGAAATGCATCGACCAGATGCCGCCGCCGAGCGCCACCGCGGCGGCGATCAGCCACCACAGCTTCGCCGCGCGGTCGGCGGCGAGGAGCCGGCCGGCGAGGTTGAGCGCCGTGAAGGACGCCAGGATCGCCACCGCGACCGACAGGCTCACCAGGACGGGATCGTAGGAACCGCTCATGAGCTATGCCGGATTTTGGGTGACGAGGTCGATCAGGCGGCGTTGTGAGCTGGCGTTTCTATGACCTCGACGCCGTTGTGGAATTTGACGCCTCGGACGACTTTCGGCAACTGGTTTTCGCCTTTCAATCGCCGCCAGGTTTTGGCTGCCGCGGAGACGAGCTTGAAGACCATGAGCCTGGCGGTCTTGGGCGACAGCGATCCTTTCGTCCGCACGGTTCGATGACGCACCGTGGCGAACACGCTCTCGATCGGGTTCGAGGTGCGCAGGTGGTCCCAGTGCTCGGCGGGGAAATCGAAGAAGGCGAGCAAGGCCTCGCGATCCTTGGTCAGGCAGGTGACCGCCTTGTCGTACTTGGCGCCGTATTTGTCGGCGAATGCGTCGATCGCGGCCTCGGCCGCGGCGCGTGTCGGCGCGCCGCAGATCTCACGGAGGTCCGCCTTCATATTGACCTGGACCGAGCGGGCGACCTTGTTCAGGACGTTGGCGGTCTTGTGCACCCAACAGCGCTGGTGCCGGGTGCCTGGGAAGACCTCCTCGATCGCCTTCCAGAAGCCGAGCCCGCCGTCGCCGATGGCGAGCTCTGGTGCAATCGCGAGCCCACGTCGCTTGACGTCGACGAGAAGCTCACGCCAACTCTGGGCGCTCTCGCGCACCCCGGTCTGGAAGCCGACGAGTTCCTTCTTGCCTTCCGGCGTCGCGCCAATCAGCACGAGCATGCATTCGGCCTGCGGCTCCATGCGGGCCTGCAGGTAGACCCCGTCCGTCCACACATAGACGTAGCGCCGAGCCGAGAGGTCGCGCTTCTGCCAGGCGTCGTATTCCGCCTGCCACTCCGCCGTCAGCCGCGTGATCACCGCCGGCGACAGGTTCGGCGCGTCCTTGCCGAGGAGAGCCGAGAGGGCCTCCTGGAAGTCGCCGGTCGAAATGCCCCGCAGGTACAAGATCGGAAGCAGAGCATCGAGGCTCCTGGTCCGCCGCGCCCATTTCGGCAGGATCGACGAAGTGAAGCGGATCTTCTCCGCCGCACTCACCTTGCCGCGGTCGCGGACCTTGGCCCGCCGCACAGCGACAGGCCCGACCCCGGTCTGGATCGCACGCTGCGGCCCATGGCCGTGACGCACGACCCGATCCCGCCCATCTGGCAGCTTCACATCCTTCCACAGGGCGACGAAGGCGTCGGCTTCGGCGATCAACACCTGGGCCAGCATTCGCCGGGCGCCTTCACGGGCAACTTCAGTCAGGGGATCATCAATCGCGTCAGGCTGACGCAACTGGATGACGGTGCTATCTCTCAACATGGCGTATCGCTCCTTCCTGGAGGTTCTGGCAGGCTCTCACCCGCCTCGATACGCCGCCTCTCTCAAACCGTCGTCACCCAGATTCACGCATAGCTCTCTCGTCGCCAAGCTGCGGCACTAATGCGAGCTTGGCTTTTGGCCTTCACGCGCAAGTTCGGTCAGCGGATCGTCGATGGCGTCAGGCTGACGCAAACGGATGACGGTGGTATCTCTCGACATGGCGTATCAGCTCCTTCCTGGAGGTTCTGGCAGGCTCTCACCCGCC
>DASWGT010000152.1:0-2387 GCA_036393575.1 Rhodospirillales bacterium
CTTCGACGCCGTGGAGGATCTCGACCGGCTGGTGCCCGGTGCCGAGGAGGAATATCCGGGATTTCGCGCCGGCATCGAGCCCTACACCCGGGATCAGTTCTTCGCCGATCTGCGCCGGGTCACCGACGGGCGCACCGACGAAACCCTGGCGAAGATCCTCATCGACAATTCCTACGACACCGTGTGCTGGATGCACGAGACCGGCCGGGTGCCGATGGAGCCGGCCCTGTCGTTGGGCGGCATTCGCGTCGGCAACGTCATCAGGTGGCCGAAGGGCGCGATTATCCGCGCCGTGCACGAAGGCGTCGGGCTTTCGAAGACCTGGTTCGAGACCGCCGCCGACCGCGGCGTCGAGATCCGCTACCGCAGCGGCGCTACCGCGCTGCTCCAGGACGGGCGCGGACGCGTAGCCGGGGTGAGCGTGCGCGGGCCGGGCGGCATCGAGGAGATCACGGCGAAGGCGACGGTGCTCGCCGCCGGCGGCTTCGAGGCCAACATGCAGATGCGCGCGCAATATCTGGGGGCGCCGTGGGACCACGCCAAGGTGCGCGGCACGCGCCACAACCAGGGCGACGGCCTGCGCATGGCGCTCGACATTGGCGCGTTGCCGTGGGGCCAGTGGAGCGGCTGCCACTCGACACCCATCGCGGCGGAGTGGGCGCAGTTCGCCGACCGCGATCTCACCGACAAGAGCAACCGGCTCTCCTATCCCTACGGCGTGATGATCAACAAGCGCGGGCTTCGCTTCGTCGACGAGGGCGAGGACCAGCAGTTCTACACCTATGCCAAGTACGGCGGCGTGATCCTGCGCCAGCCCGGCAGCGTCGCCTTCCAGATCTTCGACCAGAAGGTGATCCACCTGCTGGAGCCGCGTTACGAATACACCACGCCGTTTACGGCCGATGACCTGGATGCGCTCGTGGACCAGCTCGACGTCGACGACAAGGCGCAGGCGAAAAAAACCCTGGCCGACTACAACGCCGCCGCGCCGGCTGACGCGGGCTTCGATCCTTCGCAGAAAGACGGCCTTTCCACCCGGGGTCTCGATCCCGGGAAAACCAACTGGGCCTTGAAGCTCGACGAGCCGCCCTTCGTCTGTTACCCGGTGACCGGCGGCATCACGTTCACCTTCGGGGGCCTGAAGATCAACGAGCGTGCGCAGGTGATCGGCGCCGACTGGCGGCCCATCGGCGGGCTCTATACCTGCGGCGAGATGGTGGGCGGCCTGTTCCATTACAATTACCCGGGCGGCACCGGGCTGGTCTCCGGCGCGACCTTCGGGCGCATCGCCGGGCGCCATGCCGCGATGGAAAAAGGCTGACGATTCGTCTGCATGAAACAGATCAAGATCCCGGCCGTGTTCATGCGCGGCGGTACTTCCAATGCCATCGTTTTCAAGGCGCAGGACCTGCCGGCGGACCGCGGCTTGTGGCCCGAGATTTTTCTCGCCGCGCAGGGCAGCCCGGATCCCTTCGGGCGGCAACTGAACGGCATGGGCGGCGGTATCTCGTCGCTGTCGAAGGTTTGCGTCATCGGTCCGCCGAGCCGCGGCGATGCCGACATCGACTACACCTTCGCTCAAGTAGGCGTGCGCGATGCCTCGGTCAGTTTCGCCTCCAACTGCGGCAACATGTCCTCGGCCGTGGCGCCGTTCGCGGTGGACGAGGGCCTGGTGCAGGTGTCGGGGCCCACAGCGACGGTGCGGATTCACAACACCAACACGAACAAGATCATCGTCTCCCGTTTCGACCTGGACGAGGGTCTCGCCGCCGTCGACGGCGATTACGTGATGCCCGGCGTCGCCGAACCGGGGGCGAAGGTGCGCCTGGATTTTCTCGAACCCGGCGGGGCGGTTACCGGCAAGCTGCTGCCCACCGGCAAAGCGATGGAGGTGTTCGAACTGCCGGACGTGGGCAAAGTCGAGGTTTCGGTGGTCGATGCGGCCATGGCCGTGGTGTTCGTCGATGCGTCCGCGCTCGGCCTCGAGGGCACGGAACTGCCGGCCGACATCGACGCCGGGACCGAGGTGATGGAAAAGCTCGAAGCGATCCGCCGCGAAGCCGGTTACCGCGCCGGCATCGCCGATTCGCCGCAAGCCATGGCGAGGCAGCCGTCGGCGATTTCACCCGGCATCGTCGCCCGCCCGCGGGACGCGCCGGTCCTCACGGGAGAGACGATCCCCGCCGGGGACGGGGATCTCGTCGTTCGTATCATTTCCTGCGGCAACACCCACCGGGCGCTGCCGGCCACCGGCAGTGTCTGCACCGCGGTGGCCGCGCGCATCGGCGGCAGCGTGGTTCACCGCGCGGCGCGGGAGACGGACGATCCCGCATCCGACATCCGCATGGTGCATCCGTCCGGGATCATGGCGCTGGCGGCGTCGGTGC
>DASWGT010000153.1:0-6489 GCA_036393575.1 Rhodospirillales bacterium
CAAGCGCGACGTTCTCGTCATCTTCGACATTCGCCGCTACGCGGAAGACATCGCCGCCTTCGCCGGGCGGGCGGCGAAGCGCGGCGCCACGGTGGCACTGTTCACCGACCAGTGGCTATCGCCGGTCTCCCGCGTCGCCCGACACGTCCTGCCGGCCCACGTCGTCGCCCCATCGATCTGGGATTCCTCCGCCGGCCTTCTGCTCCTCGTCGAGGCGACGTTGGCCGCCGTGGCGCAGGAACTGGGGCCCACGGCCCGCGACCGCCTGTCGGCGATCGAAACGCTGCGCGAGGGCTGACCTGATCGTGCCGGCGAGCTTCGACGCGGGCCGTGGCTACGGCGTCTGGCCGACATCCTGATAGAGCCGCGCGAGCGTGCGCGCGATGAACTCGCCTGTATCGGCGATGCCGCCAAACGGGAAGAAGTGAATCGCGCCGACACCGTGGCCGGGCATCGCGGCGAGACCGGCGCCAAGCTCGGCGAACAGATCCTCCGGTCCCGATTTGCCAAGTAGCCGGCCGACGGCGTTCGGCCGCATCCTGACGGCACGCAACGAATTGCCGATGCCGCAGCGCATGCCAAACCGGACGAGGGTCGCGACCGTTGCCGGGCCGGCAACGCCTACGCGCACCGGCGCGGCGACTCCCGCTCGCCTGACGCGGGCGAGCCAGCCGAGAACCGGCGTCGCCTCGAAGCAGAACTGCGTGACGATGAAAAGCTCGAGTCCGGCCCGCGCCGCCGTGTCCTGCTTGGCGAGGAGCGCCGTATCGAGGGCCGCGTCGCCGATCGTCGGGTGTCCCTCGGGGTGGCCGGCGACGCCGACCGAGCGCACCCCGCTCTGCGCCAGCAGGCCGGTGGCGATGACGTCAAAGCTCGATGCATACGGTCCGGCCGGCGCCGCTCCGTCGCCAGCGATGACCAGAACCCGGTCAACCGCGGCATCGCCGGTGAGCCGCGCCAGGAAGTCCGCAAGCGCGTTGGCGTCCGGGATGCTCCGCGCGGGGATGTGCGGCACCGGGTGGAACCCGCCGCGGCGGAGCGCCGCCGCCGTGTCGGCAACCACCCGCCAGTCGCCACCCGGAATGAAGTTGACGAAAACCTCCGTGCCCGGATCGAACTGATCGTGGAGCGCGGCAATGGCGCGCGAACTACCCGCCGCGATCTCGATCGAAGCATGGTTGAGGAGATCGACGAGGATGGCCGCCGGTGGCTCGCCGGCGGGACCGGTCTGCATGGGCACCGCCTCCCCTCCCCGCGCGATCATTGTCGCCGCCTCGAGATGACGTACGACTCGTCGAAAAACCAGAGACCGCCGTGCTTCCTGACCACGTCGCGGGTGGCGTCGAGATAAGCGCCAGATTTCACGACGTCGTCGAGGCGCTCGTCCTCGATCTGAGCGACGTAGATCGCCGCATTCCACGCCGCGAACAGCGTCGACGTACCGATCGGACCGCTGACCTCGTTTGGCAGCGTGTGCATGTCGTAGCGAAAGACCGAGCGGGCATCGGCATTGGCGTTGAAGTTGAAGTCGCGGCGAAGCGTGCCGAGTTCCTTCTTGACCGCATCGAGCACCGCATGCCGGCCGGTCCGGAAGGGCTTTTCGCTGGGCCAGATCCGGTTGATGATCTCCATCCCCGGATCGCCGCCGTGCGAGTGGATACCGATCAATCGGCCGCCCGGCCCGAGCGCGCGGGCCAGTGGCCCAATCACCCGTTTTGCCTTGAATTCCGCCGGCACGCGCGCCCGGTAGGGCTGCGACGCGATGACGAGATCGTAGTCGGCTTCGGCGCGGCCAAGGCGCGGAACGATCGATTCCAGCAGGAATCGGTGATCCTGCCGGTAGAGGACCACTACAACCGGTTTTTCGTAAACCGGATTGCCCGACCGCGGACTCGCGGTTGCCTTCCAGTTCTCGGTGAGGAACGGCTGCAACTCGGCAATCTGTTCCTCGAAATGATGCGATGCATTGCCGGCCAGCGGCACCTCGCGCCACACCATGCTCGCCGCCGCGCCCGGCGAGGTGACGCGCAGCCACGGTGCCTCCGAGTAGAAGATGTTGGTAAGCACGACCACCGTCGCCGGGTGCTCGTAGAAGCGGTCGGGCAGCTTGTCGAGGGTCAGCCGGATATCCTCCAGGCTGATCTCCTTGCCGACGATATAGAAAGGCATTGTCGGGTAGCGGGCGTGCATGGCGCGCATCACCCGCGCCATCACCGTACCGTCGCCGACTCCGGCGTCGAACAGGCGAAGCGCAGGCGGTCGCGGACGGATATTGGCGAGCTCCTCCGCCACGCGATTGGCGACCACCGCCTTCTCGCTGCACGTATTGACGAACAGCAGGTACTTCTGACGGTTGTCGAAGAAGCGGAAATTGCGCCGCGCATTGTCGGTCGCGGCCACCGAATCGCCGTCGTTGCGGCCGCGCTGCGGCCGAACGACCGAGTTCTTTGCGGCGCTCTCCGCCGGATGATCCGAGATATAGGCGCGCACACGATCGAACGTCCGCCGCGTCACCCTGCCGCCGTCGCGGAGCCGCGCGATCAGCTTGCCGTCGTTCACCGCGAGTCGCCCGAACGTCGATTCGGCGAGACCCGCCCGGCTGCAATAGGCGCCGACTTCGTGGAGCAGCTCGCTGGCTTCCATGGCCCGTTCTCCGGCTTCCTTGGTGATCCCGATCCGGCCCTGCCGTCAACCACAAATCTGCCCACTGTTCCGGTGGGCAATTAGTGGGCACTTCAGGAAAAACAAGGGCCCGAGCGTGCGCTTTGGTCGCCGACAGGCCGCCACGCCCACTGCCTGCCCACTGGCGTTTGTCATGCCAGGATGAAACTTCGGGCCGGCTTCCAGCGTACTGATGAGCGAGCGGGATCGCGGCACGCCGCCATTGCCGACCGGCGACTGCCAGCCGATAGTCGCCCCGCTAAATCCCTGAGAGCGAGCGCATGGCCACGCAAGCAATGACACGACCGACGACGAAGCGCCCTCCGGCGCGCGCCAAACCCCTGTCGGCCAAGCTGCCGTGGAATGACAAGGCCGGCCGCTTCGCGCCGCTGAAGGCAGTGACGCTCGTGCTCTTGTGCCTTCCGGTGCTGTGGCTCGGCTATCGCTTCGCTTTCGTCGGCAGCACCGGCCCCTTTGGCGTTGGTCCCCGCCCGATCACCGAGGCGATCCACCGGCTCGGCGACTGGACCGTTTATTTTCTGCTGATCACGCTCGCCGTCACCCCGGCGCGCCGGCTCTTCGACTGGTCTAAACTGATCCAGGTCCGCCGCATGATCGGCATCGCGGCCCTCACCTACATCCTCGGGCACTTCACGCTGTTCATCTTCGACTCGAAGTGGGACCTCGTCTTCGTCGCCCGCGAGATCGTCTTCCGCATCTACCTGACCATCGGCTTTACCGCGATCCTCGGGCTGATTGCGCTCGGCGTCACCTCCACCGACGGCATGATCAGGCGGATGGGCGCCAGGGAGTGGAACACACTCCACAATCTCATCTACCCGATCGCCGCCCTCGCGATCCTCCACTACTACATGCAGTCGAAGGTTGACGTGACTCAGCCCGTCCTGATGTCCGGCTTCTATTTCTGGCTGATGGGTTATCGGCTGATGGCGCGTTACGGCTACAAGGACGGCTTGGTTCCCCTCCTCCTCCTGTCGGTATCGTCCGCGGTCCTGACCGCCTTGACCGAGGCGACCTGGTACGGCATCGCCACCGGCATCGGCTTCTGGCGGCCGCTGATGGCCAACCTCGACCTGTCGTTCCAGATAAGACCCGCCTGGTGGGTGCTGTTCGCCGGCCTTGCGGTCACGGCCGTCGCGGAGATCCGCGGCCGCATGCGTGGCGCCACCCGGCGCGGGCGGGCCGCCGCGGCTGCTTGACACCGCTCCGCCCCGCCCGGACAAAGGGACAACGCTCCGAATCAGGGGCGTCGCAGGAGAGTGGGGATGAAAAAGATCGCTGCAGTCATGGTGCTTGGCGTCGCCCTGTCCGGCTGCTCCCATTGGCCCTACGGGGGTACACAGCATGATCGCATGGTACATGGCGCCTTGGTCGGCGCCGGCGTCGGCGGTGTGGTCGGCGGGGTCGCAACCGGCACCCTCCACGGGGCGGCAGTCGGTGCCGGCATCGGCGCTTTGGTCGGTGGGACGATCGGGGCCCACGTCTACTGATCGCTTTTCGTGAGTAATTTCAGCGTTGTTGCGCGCGTTCCTTGTCGTCGTTCCTGAACAACGGGAAGCGATGCGGAATTCTTTTGGCTCCCCTGTGTTTCTTTGATCACACGCCGGTCAAGAAAAAGCCGGATATTGCCGGTCTTCATGACCGCAGCGATCCACGTTTTCCGGGAGGCTTGAGATGAACAAGGCCGCAGCACTCGCCCTCGCCGGGGCGCTTGCCCTTTCCACCCTGTCGGGCTGCTACGCGACCCGCGCGGAGAAGGGCGCCCTGATCGGCGCCGGCACGGGCGCAGCCGTCGGTGCCGTCGCCACGCGCTCGGTCGGCGGCGCGGCGGTCGGCGCCGGCATCGGAGGACTCGCCGGATACCTTATCGGCCGGAACTCCTATCCGTGCACGAAGATCAACATCTTCGGCCAGCCGTATACGGGCACCTGCCTTCGCTGATCCCGCGCCTCGGCGCACCTGGATTGCGGAAGCGGCGGGCTGTGCCCGCCGTTTCCGATTCGACCTACTCAACCTGATCACCGTCATGTATCAAGCGGGCGCCGGCCCGCGGGATATGTCGAAAGAATCGGGCCGCAAGGGGGAGAGGCATGCAATTCGAGACCCGGCGGCTTGGCCGCTCGTCGCTGAATGTCACCACGCTTGGGCTCGGCTGCGCCACGCTTGGCGGCAACTTGGAAGCCGTCACCGACTCGGCGGCGCGCATGATCGTCATCGACGCTTACGACTCCGGCATCCGCTATTTCGATACCGCGCCATTCTACGGCTACGGCAAGTCGGAGCACATGGTCGGCGACGAACTGCGCAACCGCGACGGCTGGGTGCTGTCCACCAAGGTCGGCCGCCTGCTGAGGCCGCGCCGCGCGCCACACGATCCGGGCAACCAGTGGCAGAACCCGTTCCCGTTCGATCCGGTGTTCGACTACTCGTACGACGCCATCATGCGCTCCTTCGCGGACAGCCTGCAGCGGCTCGCCGTCAGCCACATCGACATCCTCTATATCCACGACATCGACGTGTTCTCGCACGGTAGCAAGGAGGCGCAGGAGAAGGTTTTCGCGACGGCAATGACCGAAACCTACCGCGCGCTCGACGAGCTGCGCCGTAACGGCGACATCAAGGCCTTCGGCCTTGGGGTCAACGAAGCCCAGCCGATCGCCGACGCCATGCAGCACGGCCAGTGGGACGCCTTCCTGCTCGCCGGCCGTTACACGCTTCTGGAACAAGAGCCGTTGCACAGCCTCTTTCCGGCGGTTGAGAAACACGGCGCTTCGATCGTCATCGGCGGTCCGTTCAATTCGGGCATTCTGGTCGGACGCGAGACCTGGAACTATCGGCAGGCGCCTGCCGACGTCATGGCCAAGGTCAGCAAGATTGCGGCGGTGTGCGACGCCCATTCGGTACCGCTTGCCGCGGCCGCAGTTCAGTTCCCCCTCGCCCACAAACTGGTCGCCAGCGTCATCCCCGGTCCGCAGTCGGCCGAGGAGCTGAACCAGATCATGGCCTGGTCGAAGACGTCGATTCCCGCGGCGCTATGGCGCGACCTGAAGAGCGAGAAGCTACTGGACGCCGACGCGCCCGTTCCCACATGAGGCACATGCGTCAGCGAGGCGCCCCGGCGGCCTGAACCCCATGTATTCCGAACTGACCGCGCTCGTCACGGTCATCGTCATTGATCTCGTGCTGGCCGGCGACAACGCCATCGTCGTCGGCATGGCGGCGGCCGGACTGCCCGCGGACCTGCGCAAGAAGGCGATCGTCATCGGCATCGCCGCCGCGGCCGGGATGCGAATCGTCTTCGCCCTCTTCACCACCCAGCTTCTGAACGTCTTCGGCCTGATCCTGATCGGCGGGCTGCTGCTTCTGTGGGTATGCTGGAAGCTCTGGCGCGAGGCCCGCGCCGGCGGCCAGGCGGCAGAGGCGGCGGGCGCCGACGTCCTCGATTATCAGATGGACCAGAGCCTGCATGGCGTCCCGGTCGCGTCCGACCTGGCCGCCATCAAGCCGAAGACGTATCGGCAGGCCATCACACAGATCATTGTCGCAGACGTTTCCATGTCGCTCGACAACGTGCTCGCCGTCGCCGGCACGGCGCGCCATCACCTCTGGGTGCTGGTCATCGGCCTTGCGCTGTCCGTTGCGCTGATGGGCGTGGCCGCGACCTTCATCGCTCGCCTGCTTCGGCGCTATCCCTGGATCTCGTATATCGGGCTCGCGCTGATCGCGATCGTCGCCGTATCGATGATCTGGGAGGGCGGCAAGGAAATCTGGCACGCCGCCGACGAGATGGACATCATTTGAGGCGGC
>DASWGT010000154.1:0-22789 GCA_036393575.1 Rhodospirillales bacterium
GTGTTCGCGAAAATCCTGCGCGGCGAGATTCCGTGCGCCAAGGTCTACGAGGATAAGACCGCACTCGCTTTCAAGGACATCAATCCGCAGGCGCCGGTGCACGTGCTGGTGGTCCCGAAGGGCGCCTACGCTTCTTTGGACGATTTTGCCGCCAACGCCAGCGACTCCGAGATCGCCGGCTTCTTCCGCGCCGTCGGCCGCGTCGCCCGCGATCTCGGCGCCGCCGAAACCGGCTACCGTTTCCTTTCCAACTGCGGCCGCGACGCCCACCAGGAAGTGCCGCATTTCCACGTCCACGTGTTCGCCGGCCGTGACCTGGGCGGCATGATCCGCCGCCCCAGGGACTGAACGAACGGGATCGACGGCGCCCTTGAGGGCGGCTCCGATTCGCGCCGTTTGACCGAGCCGAGCCGCGGTCGGGCAGCGACGCCGATGCGCGCAAATCCAACGATTTCAAACCATTGAATCGACGCCGCGGCCGGCGGTTCGCGCCGCAATCCGGGACCTTGTAGAATCGACGCCGGGCGACAAGACCTGGGGGAAGTCGCCGTCAACCGCAACCGGCCGGTCGGTGAACCGTGAGCAGAACAGGCAATCTCCTTTTCCCCGACGATGAAGACGGCGGCTGGGTCACCGCCATCATCAAGGCGTTGCCGCAGGATAAGCCGGCGGCGCCCGAGCTCACTCCCGAACAGCTCCGCGTCGACGATCCGGTCGCCATCGAGGCCGACGCCGTGTTCGCGGGCGTCGCCGCCGAGAATGCCGCCCGCGAGGCGATCTTCGCCGCCGGCTGGTCGGCGGGCGTGGCGGCGCCCGAGAAGGCCCCGCCGCCGACGCCGGGCGAGCTCGATGCCCTGGACGCGGCGATCGCCCACGAGGCCGGCAACGCCTTCTTCGGCGTCATCGACGACCCGGTGGGCCTAAGCGCCGACGCGGCGTTCGCGGCGACCGCCGCAGAGGTCGCCACCCGCCAGGCGATCGAGGCGGCCCAGTGGTCGGCGGCCACGGTGCGCACCATCGGCACGCCGGCCGGGGCATCCCCCGACGTAGCGCTATCGCCGGAAGCCGTCGAGGCGCTGGACTCGGTGATATCGCGCGAGGCGGGAAGCCCGGATTTCGCCGTTATCGACGACCCGCTCGCCGCCGAGGCTGGGGCGCGGTTCGCCGAATCGGCGGCCGACGCCGCGCTCAGCGACGCCATCGCCGCTGCCGGCTGGTCGGTGAAGCCGGCGATGCCGCGCATCCAAGTCGCCGACATTCCGGCGTCGCCGCGGGAAATCGAGAACATCGACGCAATTGTCACCCGGGAATCCGGCCGCGACGGCTTTGCCACCGTCGACGATCCGGTGACCGACGAGGCCGCGGCGCGGTTCGCGGAGGCGGCGGCCGATCTGGCCACCAGCGAGGCGCTTGCCGACGCCGGCTGGCGGGCCAAACGCGAAACCGAGAGCGGCGAGCCGACGCCGACCGAACTGAAACGGCTCGACGCCGTCGCCGAGAAAGCGACGGGCGCCGACGACCGCTTCGCCGCCGTCGACGATCCGGTCGCGCTCGCCGCCGACGCCAAGTTCGCCGAGACCGCCGCCGAGGTGGCGACCGCCGAGGCCGTGCGCGCTGCCCGCGCCGCCGCCGCTCCCGCCGCCGGCGCGCCGCTGACGCCGGAAGAGCTCAAAACCCTCGACGAGATCGCGGCGCGCGTCGGCGACATCGAGGCGAGATTCGCCGCCGAGGATCCAGTCGCCGTCGAGGCCGAGGCCGCCTTCGCCGAACGGGCTGCCGAGCTCGCCATCGCCGACGCGATTTTCGCGGCGCAGTGGCATCCGCGCGCCACCTCCGCCGACACCCTGGTCGCCGGCATCCTTCGCCAGGGACGGGGGCTGCAGTCGTTGGAAGTCGAGGACCTGGTGCGCGCCGAGGCCGAGATCGCTTTCGAAGACGCGGCCTACGACCTCGCCTATGCCGCCGTCGACGGCCTGGTCACCGGCGAGGCGGCGGCGCTCGCCGCTTTCGACCAGGCGATTGCCGCCGGCCTCGACCCGCAGGAAGCGCTGCAGCTCGCCATCGCGGCGGCCGAGGAAGTGGACCCGCGCGCCTTCGGCGGCCTTGCCCGGACGGCGACCCTGTCGCTGGCGCCGGGCGATTTCGGGCTGATCCGCGGGCCGACGCCGTCCGAGGCGGAAGCCGGCGAGGCGGCGGCCGAGGCGGAACAGCGGCCGCTCGATCCGACCGCGCCGCCGGCGTTCACCGTCGCCGCCGTCGGCCAGGGGTTCATCGCCGTCACCGGCCAAGCGCTGTTGCTGGGCAGCACGGGCACCGACACGCTCGCCGCGCCAACATTCCGGTTCCTGTTCGATCCGAGCGTGATCTCGGCGCCGGGGTCGGGCTTCCAGCCGCGCGAGCGCGACGATCTGATCCTGATCCCCGAAGCGGCGGCACGCAATCCGGTCCCGGGCACGTCTGACGCCGATTTCCTGGTCGGCACCGACGGCAACGACGCCATCGGCGGCCGCGAGGGCGACGACTTCATCTACGGCGACGTTCCCACCAACTTCGTCTCCGGCGTCCATGACGCCGGCAACCCGCTGACCGATCCGACGTTCGGCGGCGGCGGCGACGACCTGATCTCGGGCGGTGCCGGCGCCGACTCGATCTGGGGCGGACCGGGAAACGACGTCATCGACGGCGACGTCACCGACGAGGCGGGACTCTCGGGCCAGCTCCCGTTCTCGCTCGGCTCGAGCACGGCCGGCGACGATGTCATCCACGGCAACGACGGCAACGATGTCATCCACGGCGGCGGCGGCGCCGACACGCTCTACGGCGATTCCGGCAACGACAACATCTTCGGCTACGCCGGCGACGACGTCATCGTCGGCGGCGAGGGAATCGACGTGCTGACGGGCGGCGGCGGCGCCGACGAGTTGCGGTTCGAGGGCGGCGCCGGCTCGGGCGCGCTCGCGCACGCGCAATCGCTCGGTACCGACGTGATCACCGATTACTCGGACGCCGACGGCGACACGTTCGGACTCTCGGATGCCGACTTCGACCTCGGGGCTGCCGGCACGCTCACCGACGGGACGGACTATTTCGAGCACGCGGCGGCGACGCTATCGGGCGCACCGCTCGACGCCTCTGGCGGCGCCGCCGGCCCGGCGATCGTGGTGTTCGGCTCGGGCGCGGGAACGGACGGCGTCGCGGTCTATTACACCGAGGACGCCAGCGCCATGACGGAGGCGAATTCCTACCAGATCGCCGACGTCGAGAATGCGAATCTCTCCCAGATCGAGGCCGGCGACTTCAATCTGAGGGCGTGACGCCTCGCCTCAGCGCATCATCATCTTCGGTAGCCACAGGATGATCTCCGGGAACGCGATCAGCACGCCGATGGTGATCACGTCGGCGACGAAGAATAGTGCGATGCCGCGGAACACGTCGCTGAGCGGGATATCGGGCCTGACCCCGTTGACGACGAAGCAGTTGAGCCCGATCGGCGGCGTGATCAGGCAGATCTCGGCCATCTTGACGACGATGATGCCGAACCACACCGGATCGTAGCCGAGCGCCATCACCGCCGGATAGACCACCGGCAGCGTCAGCAGCAGCATGCCGATGGCATCCATGAACATGCCGAGGATGGTATAGCCGAGGAGAATGGCGAGCAGGATCACCAGCGGCGGCGCGTTGACGGTGGTGATCCACTCGGTGAAGGCGGCCGGCAGCCCGGAGAAGCCGAGGAAGCGGACAAAAGTCAGCACGCCCCAGATCAGCGAGAAAATCATCACCGTCAGCTTCGCCGTCTCCATCAGCGCGGCCTTCAGCGTCGGCCAGCGCATGCCGCGCCACAACGCCATCACCAGCACCACGAATGCTCCGAGCGCGCCGGCCTCGGTTGGCGTCGCCCAGCCGAGGTAGATGGCGCTGATGATGATCGCGACGACGAGGACGATCGGGAACACGCCGGGCACCGAGCGGAAACGCTCGCCCCATGAGAAGCCGCCGACCGGCGGGCCGAGCTCCGGGTTCACGCCCACCCGGATCACGATGATGGCGACGTAGATCAACGCCGACACAAGGCCCGGCAGGAAGCCCGCGAGCAGCAGCGCGCCGACCGACTGCTCGACGATGATCGCATAGATGACGAGGATGGCGCTCGGCGGGATCAGGCTGGCGAGCGTGCCGCTGGCCGCCACCACCCCGGCGGCGAGCCGGCGGTCGTAGCCGTATTTCAGCATGTCGGGGATGGCGACGCGGGCGAACACCGCCGCCGTCGCCGTGCTGGCGCCGGACACGGCGGCGAAGCCGGCGGTCGCCATCACGGTGGCGACGGCTAGCCCACCCGGCACCCAGCCGATCCACTTACGCGCCGCGTCGAAAAGCTGACGGGTGATGCCGGCATGATAGGCGAGATAGCCGATGAGGATGAACATCGGCAGCACGCTCAGCTCATAGGTCACTGATTTCGAATGCGGGATGGTGCCGACCATGCCGGCGCCAGCCTCCCAGCCGATGATCTCGATCAGGCCCAGCAGGCCGACGATGGTGGCGGCGAAGACGACGCGCACGCCGATCATCACCAGGATCACCAGCAGGACGACGCCGACGATGCCGACGGTAAAAGGATCGTGGATTCCCAGATACATGCGTTTTCCCGTTCCCGTCAGCCCTTGCCATTCCGATCGCCGCCGCCGCCGGGACCGAAGGCGTCGCGGATCTCGTCTTGGGCGAGCGCCGCGGCGTCGAGCACCACCGGCACGCCGACCGGCTCGGCTTCGGGGTAGCGGGTCAGCCTCAGGAATCCGAACAGCTGGAGAGCCAGCCTCAGGAACCAGACGAAGAACGCCACCGGCACCAGCAGCTTCGACGGCCACACCGGATATTCGGCGTCGATGGTGGTGTCGCCGAGCGTGTACGAGCGCAGGAAATGCTCCCAGCCGAACCACACCAGCACGCCGACGATGGCGAGCGCGGCAAGCGTGCTGATGAACTCGCCCCACCACAGGGCGCGGCCCTTCAACATCCCGATCAGGATGTCCATGCGGATGTGGTCGCCGAACCGCTGGCAATAGGCGGCGCCGAGGAACGCAAACGTCGCCATGGCGAGCTCGACGGCGTCGATGTAACCGAAGATCGGAGCATTGAAGATCTTGCGCAGCGCGATCTGCGCCACACCCAGGCACATCAGCGCGAAGATCGCTAGCGCGGCGAACAGGTTAAGCCAGTCCTCGACCGGCCTGAGCCAGCGATCGAGCAGACTGAGGCGCCTGCCGTCGGATGCCAGCAACATGACGCTATTTGCCCTTTTGTTGCGATTGGTATGTCAAGCCGGGCAGGTGATCCACGCGCCCGCCCGGCCGACGGTGGCGATCATTTTGCCTTCTTGGCGATCTCCCAGACCGCGTCGAATACGCCCTTGGCGTCGAACTTGTCCTTGTTGTCCGCGATCCACTTGTCCCACACCGGCTTGCCGGCGATCTTGTGGAACTCCTTCAGCGTTGCCGCGTCGTAGACGATCTTCTTGTGCGTCTTCTCGAGCTTCGGGACGTTGACCTTGTCGGCCTTTTCGTATTCGTCGATCAGCACCTTCGTCACTTCGTCGCGCAAGTCCGCGAGCAGTTTCTTGTACTGAGCCGGCAGCTTATCGTAGGCTGTCTTGTTGAAGACGACCGGGCATTCGGTCGTGCCCGGCGACATGTTGGCCGTGTACCAGGTGGTGACCTCGTTGAACTTATAGGAGAAGTGCGCGTAGCTGAACGGGAACGACACCGCGTCCACGGCGCCGCGCTCGATCGCGGTATAAGTCTCGGTCGCCGTCACCGTCTGGCGCGTCGCGCCGAGCTTCTCCATCGCATCGCCGATGCCGCCGCCGGCGCGCACGCGCAGCCCTTTCCAGTCCTCGAGCTTCAAGGGCGGCTTGCCCTTGCCCATGAACTCGTACTGCGGCAGCAAGGTCGAGGCGTAGTGCACCGCGTTCCAGCGCTCGAGGTCGGCTTTCAGCGCCGGGTGGTTCGGCAGCTCGTTGCGCACCGCGGCCGAAGTCTTCCAATCGCCGAGCGGCAAGAACGGCAAAGTGAACACCATGTACGCCGGGTTCTTTCCGGGATGGTAGAAGTTGCAGAAGTGCGCCCCCTCGAAGGCGTTGATCTTGAGGCCGTCGAGGTTCTCGCGCGCCTTCGACAGCGCCTCGCCGTAGAAGACCTTGAGCTTGAACTTGCCGCCGGTCTCGTCGGCAAGACGCTTGGCCAGGTGCTCGACACCCTCGGTAAAGGCGCGCTTCTTGCCCCAGGTCGAGAAGCGCCAATTCACCTCCGGACCGTCGATCTTGGCCAGGGCCTCGGACAACGCCGTATCCCAAACGAAAACCGAAACCAGCGCCACCGCCGCCAGGCGAAAGTGCGCTGAACGAATCGCATCGCCGATCATGGTTGAGACCTCCCGTTAAACACTTGAATTGATACAACAACTCACTTGCCGGCCGAGGCCATTTCCAGCCCCTTGTCCCGGCAAGCCCCCTTGAGGCCCGATCTTATCCACCAAAGGCTGCGTTGGCCACAGTCCAGTGGCCCGGCGGAAGCGGGTTTCCGCTACCGGCGTCCCATCAGCAACGGGTTCCTGCCGGGCACGATGCGCCGATAGGTGAGCGCCTCGGCAATATGCAGCCGGTTGAGGCGCGCGTCGTCGGGAGCGGCGCCGTCGAGATCGGCGAGGGTGCGGGCCACCCGGAGCACCCGGTGATAGCCGCGCGCCGACAGCCCCAATCGCTCCGACGCCTCGACCAGCAGCTTGCGCCCCGCCTCGTCTGGCTTGGCGACCTCGTCGAGCAGCTTGCCGTCGGCCTCGGCGTTGGTACGGATCGGCTTGTCGCCGCCGCGGCCGGCGTAGCGCGTCCTCTGGGTGTCACGCGCGCGGGCGACGCGGGCAGCGATGGCGGCCGAGTTCTCGGCCGGCGGCGGCAGGTCCAGGTCCGCCGGGTTGACCGCCGGAACATCCACATGAAGATCGATGCGGTCGAACAGCGGGCCGGAAATCTTGGATTGGTACTCCTGGGCGCACTTCGGCGCCCGCGTGCACGCCTGCGCCGGATCGTCGAGATAGCCGCAACGGCACGGGTTCATGGCGGCGATCAGTTGGATGCGCGCCGGATACGTCACGTGGGCGTTGGCGCGGGCGACGGCGGCGCGCCCAGTCTCCAGCGGCTGGCGTAGCGCCTCGAGCACGCCCCTTTGGAACTCCGGCAACTCGTCCAAAAACAGCACGCCCAAGTGCGCCAGCGACACCTCGCCCGGCCGCGCCCGATGGCCGCCGCCGATCAACGCCGCCATGGAGGCCGAATGGTGGGGGTCGCGGAACGGCCGGACACGCGTCAGCCCACCGTCGGCGAGCTCGCCGGCGAGGCTTCTGATCATGCTGATCTCCAACACCTCTCCGGCGTCCAGCGGCGGCAGCAGACCGGGCAGGCGCTGGGCCAGCATCGACTTCCCTGCTCCCGGCGGGCCGATCATCAGTAGATTATGGCCGCCGGCGGCAGCGATTTCGACCGCCCGCTTGGCGGTTTCCTGGCCCTTGATGTCGGCCATGTCGGGATAGGCCGGAGCCCGGTCGTCGAGCCGCGCCTCCGGCGGCGTCAAGATTTGCGTGCCCTTGAAGTGGTTGATCAAGGCGAGCAGGTTGTTGGGCGCCAGCACCTCGACCTCGCCCGCCCACGCCGCCTCGGAGCCTTGCGAGGCCGGGCACACCAGGCCGCGGCCGCAGGCGTTGGCGTGGATGGCCGCCGGCAGCACGCCCGCCACCCGCGTCAACCCGCCGTCCAAAGCCAACTCGCCGAGCGCCGTGTAAGCTTCCATCTCGTCCGCCGGCACCACGCCCATGGCGGCCAACAGACCGAGCGCGATCGGCAAATCGAAGTGGCTGCCTTCCTTCAGCAGATCCGCCGGCGCCAAATTGACGGTGATGCGTTTCGCCGGCAGCGCCAGGCCCATGGCGTTGAGCGCCGCGCGCACCCGCTCGCGACTCTCGGCCACCGCCTTGTCGGGCAGCCCGACGATGGTGAACGCCGGCAGCCCGGCCGACGTCTGCACCTGCACGTCGACGTCGAGCACCTCGATGCCCCGGAACGCCACTGTCGCCACCCGCGCAACCACCGGCAGTCGCCTCCTTCCCTGGAGCCCGCAACGATTGTACGGGCGGGCGCCGATACGCGCCACGACAGATTTCACCGCGCGTTGGGGCGTCAGCGGTTGGCGGCGACGATGCGGCGCATCAGCTCGGCGAGCCTCGCGGTTTCGCGCTCGTCGAGATGATCAAGGAAGCACGCCCTCAACGTATCGTGATAGACCGGCCACATGCGCCGCATCAGGGAGCGGCCTTTGGGGGTGATCACGGCGAACGCGCCGCGGGCGTCGTCGGCGCAGGCCTCACGCGCCACCAGGTCTTGCGTTTCGAGCCGGTCGATCAGCCGGGTGACGTTGGACCTGCTGAGCAGCACCCGCTCGCCGATGTCGCTCAGCCGGAGCCGGCCGGCGGGTTCGCGGCGGAGCTCGATGAGCACGTCGTACCAAGCGAGCGGCGGCAGGCCGCGGGCCTTGAGCGCCGCCTCGACGTTCTCCAGCGCCGCGCGTACGGCGCGGATGGTGCCGGCCCAGGCGCCGATCTCGGCGTCGGTGAGCTTTTTCGCGGTCATGGCGCAAGCTACCGGATTTTAGTTGCATTTGCAACCAAAATCCGGTACGAGTAGATAGTTGCAAACGCAACCATTAACCACTGAAAAAAGGAGACTCCCGATGCCCAACATCACGCGCGAAGCCATCAAGCGGCACCTCGACCGCGGCGACCCGATCGTCCTGGTCGAGGCCCTGCCGGCGAAGAACTATGACGACGCCCACCTGCCGGGCGCGGTGCAGATCAACCACGACGAGGTGGCCAAAAAGGCGCCGCTTTTATTGCCATACAAGGACACCAAGATCGTCGTCTACTGCGCTAACAAGGAATGCCGGAACTCCGCCAAGGCAGCCGGAGCCCTGGAAGCGCTCGGGTATACCGACGTCCACGAGTACGTGGAAGGCAAGGCCGACTGGCAGGCGGCCGGACTGCCGACGGCGGGCGCCGCTTGAATGCTTGAGCCGAAGCCGGGCCGCTGCGTCAGCGGCGGCCCTTCTTCGCGCCTGTCTTTACCCGCTTCTCGATCGCGTCCCAGATGTCGGCTTCCAGGCACACGTTGTCGAAGCGGTTGACCTCCTGCAGGCCGGTCGGCGAGGTAACGTTGATCTCGGTGAGATAGTCGCCGATCACGTCGATGCCGACGAAGATCAGCCCGCGCGCCTTCAAATCCGGTCCGATGGTGTCGCACATCGCCTTGTCGCGCTTGGTCAGCGTTGCCTTCACCGGCCGCGCGCCGACGTGCAAGTTGGCGCGTGCCTCGCCCGGCGCCGGCACGCGGTTGATGGCGCCCGCCGCCTTGCCGTCGATCAGGATAATGCGCTTGTCGCCCTTGCGCACCTCGGGCAGGTACTTCTGCGCCACGATCGGCTCGCGGTAGAACTGCGTGAACATCTCGAGGAGCGCGTTCAGGTTCTCGTCCCCCGGCACCACGTGGAAGACGCCGGCGCCGCCGTTGCCGAAGAGCGGCTTCAGGATGATGTCCTTGTAACGCTTGCGAAAGGCGATGATCGGCGCGCGCTCGCTCGAAATGAGCGTCGGCGGCATCAGCCTCGGAAACCGCGTCACGTAGAGCTTCTCCGGCGCATTGCGAACCTCGGCCGGGTCGTTGACGACCAGCGTCCCCGGATGCACGTGCTCGAGCAGATGCGTCGTGGTGATGTAGCTCATGTCGAACGGCGGGTCTTGGCGCAGCAGCACCACGTCCATGTCGGCGAGATCGATGGTCCTGGGCTCGCCCAGGCTGAAGTGGTCGCCCGACTTCCGCCGCACCGTCATCGGCTCGGCGGTCGCCGTCAGCTTGCCGCCGGCGAACGCCAGCTGCTTGGGATGGTAGTGATAGACCGCGTGTCCCCGTTTCTGCGCTTCCAAGGCGAGCACGAAGGTCGAATCGGCGTCGATGTTGATGGACCGGATGTGGTCCATCTGGATCGCCACTTTCAGCGGCTTCCTGGGCATGGGGGGCGGTGTCCTTACCAATCTGCCGTCGCGCTCAGTTGAGCCGCGTGCGCAGCTCCTGCAGCAGGATCGAGGTGTTGTAGCGCGCGCTGTCGCCGCCGCTCTGGCGCATGTATTCCTCGAGCGCCGCCACCGCGTCCTTGACGTGGTCGAGGCGCGCGTGCAGCAGCCCCGCCTCGCGCCACAGCTCGGCCGCCGCCGGCGCGAACAGCAGCATCGCCTCGATGGTTTCCAGCGCGTCGTACAGTCGTTCGCCGCGCAGCCGCCGCGCCTTGATGTTGCCCTGCAGGCGCAACAGCATGTCGCGGTTTCCCATTTCGCGGTAATGGTTCGGCGTCAGCTCGACGTGGGTGCCGGCGACCGCCTTGAACATCTCGCGCATGTCGGGCGTCGCCAGCACGCGGCCGCCGCCGAACGGATCCAAGATCCGGCGTTGGCCGTCGGCGTCGATCCTGACTAGGAAGCGCCCGGGGAAGTCGAGCCCTTCCATCGGCCAGCCGAGCGCCCGCGCCGAATGGATGAAGAGGATGCCGATGACGATCGGCAACCCCGAGCGGCTGTCGATCACCCGCATCAGGTTGGCGGCCTCGAGATCGTCGAACACGGATTCGGTGCCGCCGTAGCCGTACTTCCTGACGATCACCTGCACCAGCGCCTCGATGCGGAGTTCCAGCGGTACCGCCGGCCGCGTGCCGCCAACGTAGGCGCGCACGTCGGCGACCAGCCGCTCCAGGTGCCGCCGGTAGGGGTCGAGCGGCACGCCCGGCCGCTCGGCGGCGGCCAGTATCAGCGCCGCGTCGGCAAGGTCTATGTGGCGGTCGGGGAGCTGGCCGATCTTCACCAGCCGCGCCCGGATGTCCGCCGGCAGCCTCACGACACGCCCTTCTTGACGCGCACGTGGCTGATGATCTGGTGCACGTAGTTGATGCCGCGGGCGTGGGCGATGACGCGGTCGAGTTCGTCCTGGCTCTGGGCGATGCCGATCAGGTAGACGATGCCGTTGACCGTCTCGATCGAGTAGTTGATCGCCAGGATCTGCTTGTCCAGCGTCATCTTCGACTGCAGCTGGGTAGTGATCCACGAGTCCTTCGCCAGATCGCGGAGGTTCGACGCGTGAAGCTGGATCTCGTTGATGACGTCCTTCACGCCCTCGGTCTTCCATGCCAGGCTGGCGGCGTTGGCACGCATCGCCTCGGTGGCCAGCGTCCCGGTCAGCAGCACGCGACCTTCGTAGACCTCGACGCCGACGCCGGCGATGTAGGCCTCGCCGGCATTCAGCAGCTCCGTGCGTACCTTGGTCGCCGTCGCCAGGTCGCGGGCGACGCCCTGCACGCCGCGCTCCTGGTAGGCGGCCGTGCCGACCGCGGCTGCGCCGCCGACCACCGCGCCGGCGCAGCCGCCAAGGGCGCCCACGAGCGTAGCCACGGCAATGCCGACGGCGAGCACGCGGCGGAATCGGGTGAGGGCGTTGATCGGGATCATCGGTCTCGGCCTCTTGGGGCGGGTGGATGTCCGGGCAGCGAATCGCCATTTTAAGGTCCCAGGCTACTCGCTTAAAGGGCTTGTTTCCCGCCCCCGCCGGGAGCGTTGCGTCGACTCAGGTTTCCGGCCGCCAGGCGTCGACGATATGCACCGGCAGCCGCCACGGCCGCACCAGCATGACGTCGAAACGCTGATCGAAACCGCCGAGCCCGGGGTGCGCCTGCACGAAGGCCCGGGCGGCGCGGGCGATGCGGCCGGTCTGGCGGGCGCGCAACGCTTCCGCCGCCGCGCCCAAATCCTGCCGCGCCTTGACCTCGACGAACACCAGCGCGCGCCCGCGCCGGGCGACGATGTCGATCTCCCCTTGGGGCGAACGGAATCCGCGCTCGACGATGCGGTAGCCGCGGAGCCGGAGATGCCACGCCGCCAACGCTTCCGCGACGCGGCCGAACCGCCACGCCTGGCGCTTCGCTTTCGCCGGTCCCGCCGCCATCGCCGTCGCCTATGCCGGGTCGCGCGTGAGCGCAAGCGCGCGGGCGTATACCTGGCGGCGGGGAGCGCCGGTCGCCGCGGCGACGTGCGCGACGGCGTCGCGCATGGTCGATCGCCCAAGCTCGCCCACGAGCATCCGGTCGATGTCGGCCGCGTCGGCGGCTTCCCCTGCCGCCGCCGGCGACACCACCACCGTCACCTCGCCCTTCGGTGGACCGAACTCTTTATAATGCGCCGCCAGCTCGTCGAGGCTGCCCCGCCGCACCTCCTCGAACAGCTTGGTCATCTCGCGGGCGACGCCGCACGGGCGGGGCCCAAGCGTCTCCGCCATGTCGGCGAGCGACGCGGCAAGCCGCTTCGCCGATTCCATGAACACCAGGCTGGCGGCGATGCCGCGAAGCTCACCCAGCACCCGCCGGCGCGCCGCCCGCTTCGCCGGCAGGAATCCGGCGAACAGGAAGCGGTCGGTCGGCAGGCCGGAGGCGACCAGCGCCGTCAGCACCGCCGACGCGCCCGGGATCGGCGTCACCGGGATGCCGTTTTCGAGGCAGGCCCGCACCAGCTTGTAGCCCGGGTCCGAGACCAGCGGCGTGCCGGCGTCCGAGACCAACGCCACGGTTTCGCCGCTTTTCAGGCGCTCAATCAGCATCGGGCGGGCGCGCTCGGCGTTGTGCTCGTGGTAGGCCAGGAGGGGCTTGGAAATCCCATGGATTGCCAGCAATCTTGCGGTGACGCGGGTGTCCTCGCAGGCGATCACGTCGACGTCGTTGAGCACGTCGAGCGCGCGCAGCGTGATATCGCGGGCGTTGCCGATCGGCGTCGCCACCAGGGCCAGCCCGGAAATCCGCGCCCTTTGGCCTTGCCGGGGGCGTTGTCGAGCGTGTTGTTTACTAAGGTCCTCGCCGTGGATACGCTTTGCCCGTCCGGCGGGTCCGGATTTGGACCTCGCCGAATGAGGGGAGATGGAAGCCGCCGATGACCGGTCTTTCCGCATGGCGTTGGAGTCCCTTGTCGCTTCCCCCCGCTCGTCCCCGTGCTCGCCCCTGGGCGCGCTGCTGGGCCGTGTCGTGGTCGGTCGCCGTGGCGCTGACGCTGGCAGCCTGCCAGTCTTCCGAAATACCGCCCTGGTTGCAAGGCGAGACCGCCGGCCGGCCGCCGTCCGAGGCGACGCGGGTACCGGCGCAACGGCCGCAGACGCCGCCGTCGCCGCTGTCGCAGGTGCGCCCGCGGCCGGTGCCGCACGTTGAGCCGCCGACGCAGCGGATGCCGCCGGTGGCCGGACCGCGGACGGCGCCGGCCGGGCAGTACCCCGAGCCGCCGTTCCCGCTGCCGACGATCCCGTTCCCGCCGACCGACGACGGCGCCCGGGCGGCGGCGCCCGGCGCCGAGCCCCAGCTTTCGTTCGTGCCGCTTCTCAGCCGGGCGACGAAGGCGGGCACGGCGGCTGCGGCCCCGCGCTCGACGGTGCCGCCGCCGCTATCGAAGGACATCGTCCGCGTCGCGCTGCTGCTGCCGATCTCCGGCGCTAACGCCGATCTCGGCAAGGCGATGCTCGATGCCGCGCAAATGGCTGTGTTCGACTTCGCCGA
Source organism: Rhodospirillales bacterium (assembly GCA_036393575.1). Taxonomy (GTDB): domain Bacteria; phylum Pseudomonadota; class Alphaproteobacteria; order Rhodospirillales; family Casp-alpha2; genus JACPJY01. The sequence goes on from DASWGT010000154.1 coordinate 13,674, forward strand.
CAGCCGGTTCGAGCTTCTCGGCCACGACACCCGCGGCACCGCCGATGGCGCCGTCGCCGCCGCCAGCGTGGCCATCGGCGACGGCGCCTCGCTGATCCTGGGGCCGCTATTGGCCGCGTCGGTGCGCGCCGTCGCCCCAGTGGCGCGCGCCGCCAACGTTCCCGTCGTCGCCTTTTCGTCCGACCGCTCGGTCGCCGGCGACGGCGTCTATACGCTCGGCTTCCTGCCGAGCGCGGAAATACGGCGCATCGTCTCGTTCGCGCGCTCCAAGGGGATAAGCCGCTTCGCCGCGCTGGCGCCCGAGAACGCCTACGGCGAAACCGTGGTCGGCGCGTTCGAGGACGCGGTCGCCGCCAACGGCGGCACCGTCACCCGCGTGCAGTTCTACGATCCGGGGGCCGAGGATTTCACCGAACCGGTGCGCGCGCTCGCCAATTATTCGTCGCGCCGCCAGGCACTGCTCGACCAGCGCCGCGCGCTGGAAGGCCGCGACGACGAGGTTTCCAAGCACGCGCTGAAACGGCTGGAGCGGCTGCAGACCATCGGCGAGCTGCCATTCGACGCGCTTCTGGTCGCCGACGGCGGCAAGCGGCTGCAGACGATCGCGGCGCTGCTGCCGTTCTTCGACATCGACCCGGCGAAGGTGCGGATGCTCGGCACCGGCCAATGGGACGAGCGCGGCATCGGCGCCGAGCCGGCGCTGATCGGCGGCTGGTTCGCGGCGCCGCCGCCGTCGGCGCGCGGCGATTTCGAGACCGCCTTCCGCGCGCTCTACGGCAAGAACCCGCCACGGCTGGCAACGCTCGCCTACGACGCCACCGCGCTCGCCGCGGTGCTGGCGCGCTCAGACAAGGGCCCCGACTTCTCGGCGTCGGCGATCACGTCCTCGAGCGGATTCTGGGGCCGCGACGGCATTTTCCGCTTCCTGCCGCAGGGCACCGCCGAGCGCGGCCTGGCGGTGATGCGCGTCACCCGCCACGGCGCCGAAATCATCAGCCGCGCCCCGGAGACCTTCCAGGCCGCCATCAACTAGGGCAAGGGCCCGAGACCGGCCGCCAACCGGCTGGCTACGCGGGCCTTGACTCCGTAGTATACTACAGACTCTAGGATGGCGGACTGATGGAGGTTCACCGATGCGTATCAGCGACGTTGCCAGGGAATCCGGCGTCGGCGTCGAGACGGTCAGGTTCTACGAACAGCGGGGCCTGATCCGACAGCCGGCGAAGCCGACGACCGGCGGCTACCGGGACTACCCGTCCGCTGCCGTCCGCCGCATACGGTTCATTCGTCGCGCCCAGCAACTTGGGTTTTCGCTCGCCGAGATCGTCGAGCTTCTGGCGCTCGAATCGGGCGACGGCGCCGCCTGCATCGACGTTCGTCGCCGCGCCGAGGCTAAGTTGGAGGAAGTGCTGACCAAGATCGGTGATCTCGGCAGGATCAAAGGCGCGCTCGAGGCGTTGATCGAGGCGTGTCCCGGCAAAGGTCCGGCGCGCAAATGTTCGATCCTGGAGGCGATCAGCGACGGCGAGCTGCAACTCAACCCGACGAAGAACGGAGAATGACATGGCCGATAAAAAGCGAAAGATCCAAATCTTCAGCGCCGGCTGCTCGGTGTGCGATGACGTGATTCGGGCGGTGAAGGACGCCGCCTGTCCGTCGTGCGACATTGAAGTGCTCGACATGAAGTCGCCGGATGTTAAACGGAAAGCCGCCGGGCTCGGCATCAAGTCGGTGCCGGCGGTGGTCATCGACGGCAAGCTCGCCGGCTGTTGCTCAGGCAGCGGCGTCGACGTGGGCGTTCTCAGCGCCGCGGGACTCGGACAACCGATAGCCTAGGCGGTGATCGCATGAAGGAGAAATTGCTGGCGGCGGGCGGCGCGCTCGGCGCCGTCGCCGCCTCGACTTGCTGCATCGTGCCGCTCGTTTTGACGTCCGTCGGCGTCGGCGGCGCCTGGGTTGGCACGCTCACCGAGATGGCGCCTTATCAGCCGATCTTCCTCGCCATCGCCATCGGCTGCCTCGGCGCCGGCTTTTGGATGATATACGGCCGCCGTCAGGCCGCCTGCGCGACCGGCGATAAGGCGGCATCCGGCGCCGGGCGAATTCTCAGGAGCATACTCTGGGTCAAGGGCGCGCTCTGGTTCGGCACCGCCCTTACAGCGCTCTCGCTCGGCGTCGCCTGAGCGGGCACCTGGTGCTTTGACGATGACGGCAACACTTCGCTCCACCATCACCTGCCCCGAGTGCGGGCACCGGGAAACCGAGACCATGCCGACGGACTCCTGCCGGTTCTTCTATGACTGCAAAGGCTGCGGCGCGGTGCTGAAACCGAAACCGGGCGACTGCTGCGTGTTCTGCTCCTACGGCGACGTGCGGTGCCCGCCGGTGCAGGAAGCGCAGGCAGGCGGCCGGCCGGTGTCCTGCCGCCCCGGCTGACGTCTGTAACCGTTTTCCGAAAACGCCTTATTCTTGGGCGAGCAACTGCCCGAGCACCGCATTGAGGCAAAGCCGGCCCTTGGCCGTGGCGCGCAATCCAAAGTCGTCCGATGTGACGAAACCGCCGTCGGTCATGCGCTTGAGCCCGCCCGCATCAAGGACGCTTTCGAGATTGCGTCCCGTGAGCCGCCGGAAGCGCTTGGCCGAGATGCCTTCCGCGAGCCGCAAGCCGGTCATCACCAACTCCTCGATGCGCGCTTGGGTGCTGAGCGCCATCGTCTTCGCCGTGCCGTGGCCCTCGGCCTCGACCTTCTCGAGCCAGCGTTCCGGCTTCAGGATGCGGTGGCTGGCCTCGGCTCGGCGGCCGTCGGTGAGGCGGCTATGGGCGCCGGGGCCGACACCGAGATAGTCGCCGCCGCGCCATCCCGAGATGTTGTGCCGGCATTCGTGCCCCGGCCGGGCGTGGTTGGAGATCTCGTAAAGGGCGAGCCCGGCCGCCGAAAGTGCCTCCTGCGTGACGTCGTAGAGCGCGGCGCCGGTGGCCTCGTCGGCGGCCGCGACCCGATCGCGGTGGAACGGCGTCCCCGGCTCGATGGTCAGCTGGTAGCACGACAAATGACCGCCGGCCAATTCGAGCGCCTCTCCTAGCTGCTGCTTCCACTCGTCGGCCGTTTGGCCGGGGAGGCCATAGATAAGGTCGAACGAAAAGCGCGGAAAAATCTCCGCCGCGAAGGCGATCGCCCGTTTCGCTTCCGCCGCCGAATGGCGACGCCCAAGGAACCGCAGCGCGGCGTCGTCGAACGACTGCACGCCGAGCGACAGGCGATTCACCCCGGCCTCCTTCAGCGCCCGGAACTTCGCCGCCTCCGCCGACGACGGGTTGGCCTCGAGCGTGATCTCGAGATCTGGCTCGTAACGCCAACCCGTGCGCACGGCGTCGATCACCCGGGCGACGGTCTCCGGCTGCATCAGGCTGGGCGTGCCGCCGCCGAAGAACACGCTGGTGACCACGTTGTCCCGCGTGCGATCGCGGAAATGCGCAAGCTCGGCCGTGAGTGCCAAGCGCCAGCGCTGGTGATCGACCCGTTCGGCGACGTGGCTGTTGAAGTCGCAGTAGGGGCAGAGCGAGGCGCAGAACGGCCAATGCACGTAGATGCCGAACCCGGGGTCGCGGGCGCCGGCTTCGGGCGCCGTCGAGGCGACGGCGATGTCAGGCGCGGAAACAGGCATCGACCATCTTCCTGAACGCGTTGGCGCGGTGGCTGATCTTGTGCTTCGCCTTGGGCGCCATCTCGCCGAAGGTGACGTCGTGGCCGTCGGCGACGAACATCGGGTCGTAGCCGAAGCCCTTGTCTCCCCTCGGCGGCCACACCAGCTTGCCGCGCACCACGCCGCCGAAGCTCTCGACGTGACCGTCCGGCCAGGCGAGCGCCAGCACGCAGGCAAAATGCGCCCGCCGGTCGGTCTTACCCTTGAGCGCGTCCTCGATGCGCTGCATCGCCTTGCCGAAATCCTTCTCCGCTCCCGCCCAGCGCGCCGAGTGAATGCCGGGCTCGCCGCCGAGCGCGGATACAACCAGCCCGGAATCGTCGGCCAGCGCCGGCAAGCCGACCTGCGCCGCCGAGCGCGCCTTCAGCTCGGCGTTGGCGGCGAAGCTCGCGCCCGTCTCAACCGGCTCCGCTAGCCCGAGCTCGGCCGCCGAGCGGACGACGATGCCGAACGGCTCCAGCAGCTCGGCGATCTCGCGCACCTTGCCCGGGTTGTAACTGGCGACGACCAGGGTGCCTTCGGTGAATTTCCGGTGATGGTCCGGACTCATGTCGGGGTCATTTACCGCCCGGGTCCTGCTCGAGCGCCTGCTTCTGCAGGGCGACCAGCTCGCCGATGCCCTTGCGGGCGAGCGTCAACATCTCGGCGAACTGGGCCTCCGAGAAAGTCTTCCGCTCGGCGGTCGCCTGGATCTCGACGATGGCGCCGGAGCCGGTGAGGACGAAGTTGGCGTCGGCTTCGGCGGCGCTGTCCTCTTCATAATCCAGATCGAGGACCGCCCGGCCGGCGACGATGCCGGCCGACACCGCGGCGACGTGGTCGATGATCGGTACTTGGGCGAGCACGCCCAGCGCCACGCAACGATCGAAGGCGCGCCTGAGCGCCACGAAGCCGCCGGTGATGGCGGCGGTGCGGGTGCCGCCGTCGGCCTGGATGACGTCGCTGTCGACGCGGATCTGCATCTCGCTCATCGCCTTCAGGTCGGTGACGGCGCGCAAACTGCGCCCGATAAGCCGCTGGATCTCCTGGCTGCGCCCCGATTGCTGACCGCTGCGGGCCTCGCGCTCGGTCCGCGTGTGGGTGGCGCGCGGCAGCATGCCGTATTCCGCCGTCACCCAGCCGTGGCCGGAATCGCGCAGCCACGGCGGCACCCGGTCCTCGACGGTGGCGGTCACGATCACCTGGGTGTCGCCGAAGCGCACCAGGCACGAGCCCTCGGCGTGCTTGGCGAAATCGGGCTCGAGCACCACCGCGCGCAACCCGTCCGTGCCGCGCCCGGAACGTCTCGCCGAACCGCTCATCGGATTCCCCTCGCGCAAGAAATTTCGCCCCGAAGCGCCGGGGCCGGCAGATTTTCAGGCTAGCGCGGCCCAACCGGCCGGTCAAAGAAATGGCGCACCGCCCGGGACGGCTCCGTTGACGCTGGGGACGTGCGTCACTACATTCGCCTCGACAAGGCAACCGGCAGGATAACCGGCAGGAAGCCCATGATTTCCGAGTTGAACGAACGCTCGCGCGAGGTCCTGCGCCACATCATCGACGCCTATCTCGAGACCGGCGAACCGATCGGCTCGCGCACGCTGGCGAAGCGCCTCAACATCGACCTGTCGCCCGCCACCATCCGCAACGTCATGGCGGATTTGGAGGAGGCCGGGCTGCTGTTCGCGCCGCACACCTCGGCCGGCCGGCTGCCGACCGAGGCCGGGCTGCGCCTGTTCGTCAACGGCATCCTCGAGGTCGGCAACCTGACCGAGGCCGAGCGCCGCGAGATCGACGTGCAGTGCGTGGGCTCGCCCAAGAACCTGGAAGGACTGCTCGAGGACGCCACGGCGACGCTGTCGGGGCTTGCGCGCTGCGCCAGCTTGGTGCTGGCGCCGAAAACGCAAAGCCCGCTCCGCCACATCGAGTTCGTCAATCTCTCGCCCGGCCGGGCGCTGGTGGTGCTGGTGACCGAGACCGGCATCGTCGAGAACCGGGTGATCCAGACGCCGCAAGGCCTGCGCCCATCGGCTCTGGTCGAAGCCACCAACTTCCTGAGCGCCCGCCTCGTCGGCCGCACCATCAACGAGGCCTACGACGAGATCATGGCCGAGCTCGATTCACACCGCGCCGCGCTCGACGAGCTGACCACCCGTGTCGTCGAGAGCGGGCTTGCCACGTGGGCCGGCGGGGCCGGCGGCGACAAGGGTGGCTCGCTGATCGTGCGCGGCCAGGCGCACCTGCTGCAGGACGTCGACGCGCTCGCCAACCTGGAACAGATCCGCGCCCTATTCGAGGCCCTCGAGACCAAAGAGGAGATGCTGAAGCTGCTGTCGCTCACCGACACCGCGCAGGGCGTCCAGATATTCATCGGCGCCGACAACAAGCTGTTCAACCTCGCCGGTTGCTCGCTGATCGTCGGGCCGTATCGCAACTCGCAGGAGACCATCGTCGGCGCCATCGGCGTCATCGGCCCGACGCGCATGAACTACGCCCACATCATCCCGATGGTCGACTACACCGCGCAGCTGATCAGCCGCTTCCTCGGACAACAGACTTAAGCAAGCCGATAATGCCCGACCAGAAAAAACCGAAGCCGGAACAGCCCGAAGCGCCCGAGGCGCTTGCGGGCTTGAGCGGACCCGCGCCCGTCGACGCGGAAGGCGCGTCGCCCGCTCAGGCGCCCGCCGACCCGCCGCCGGTGGCGGCCGCGGCGTCCGCCGCGACGCCGGATGCCGGGCCGCCGGCGCCGTCGCCCGAGATGCAGATCGCGGCGCTCGAAAGCCAGGTCGCCGAGCTCAACGACAAGCTGCTGCGCGCGCTCGCCGAGGCGGAGAACGTGCGGCGCCGCGCCGAGCGCGACCGCGAGGACGCCTATAAATACGCCGTCGCCAACTTCGCCCGCGACGCGCTCGGCGTCGCCGACAACCTGCGCCGCGCCACCGAAAGCATCGACGCCGATGTGCGCAAGGCCGACCCGGCGGTCGACAAGGTGATGGCCGGCATCGAGCTCACCGAGCGCGAGATGCTCGCCACTTTCGAGCGCTACGGCATCAAGCCGGTGGCGGCACTGGGCGAGAAGTTCGACCACAACCGGCACGAGGCGCTGTTCGAGGTCGAGGACAAGGCCCGCCCCGCCGGCACCGTGGTGCAGGTGCTGGAGACCGGCTACACGCTGCATGACCGGCTGCTGCGCCCGGCCAAGGTCGGCCTCGCCAAGGGCGGCCCGAAGGTCGAGGCCCGCGCGGACGCCAAGCCCGAGGCCGCCGAGCCCGGCCGCAAGGGTGCCGCTTCCGGGGCCAAAGGCGCCTACGAGGCCAAGGGCTCCGAACCGGGCGGCAAGCTCGACGAAAAGCTGTAAGCCCGGCCCAGCCTGCCGCGCCGCCGCCCCGCCAACGTCCCGGCGGCATCGGGCAACGCCCTCGATTGTTTGAGGATTTTCCCGGCGCCGGCAGTTGCGCGGCCGCCGCGACCCCCCTATATATCGCTGGAACCCGCGGCTGTGGCGGGATTCCCGCCATCGTCGCGGGTTTTATGGGATTATCGAAGGGGCTGCCCGCGGCCGCCCGGAGAGGGGCCGCCGGAAGCCGCCAGCGAAGGATGAGGACAACATGGCAAAGGTAATCGGCATCGACCTCGGCACCACCAACTCGTGCATCGCCCTGATGGAGGGCAAGACCGCCAAAGTCATCGAGAATTCGGAAGGCATGCGCACCACGCCGTCGATGGTCGCCTTCACCGAATCGGGCGAGCGCCTGGTCGGCCAGTCGGCCAAGCGCCAGGCGGTGACCAACCCGGAAAAGACGCTGTTCGCGATCAAGCGCCTGATCGGCCGGCGCTACAACGATCCGATCACCGACAAGGACAAGAAGCTGGTCCCCTACAAGATCGTCAAGGGCGACAACGGCGACGCCTGGGTCGAGGTCGATGGCAAGAAGATGAGCCCGAGCGAGATTTCGGCCTTCGTGCTGCAGAAGATGAAGGAGACCGCCGCCAACTACCTCGGCGAGCAGCCGACGCAGGCGGTCATCACCGTCCCCGCCTACTTCAACGATTCCCAGCGCCAGGCGACCAAGGACGCCGGCAAGATCGCCGGCCTCGAAGTGTTGCGCATCATCAACGAGCCGACGGCCGCGGCGCTCGCCTACGGCATGGAGAAGAAGGAATCCGGCACCATCGCCGTCTACGACCTCGGCGGCGGCACCTTCGACATCTCGGTGCTCGAGATCGGCGACGGCGTGTTCGAGGTCAAGTCCACCAACGGCGATACCTTCTTGGGCGGCGAGGACTTCGACATGCGCATCGTCGATTACCTGGCGACCGAGTTCAAGAAGGAGCAGGGCATCGACCTCCGCAACGACAAGCTCGCCCTGCAGCGGCTGAAGGAATCGGCCGAGAAGGCGAAGATCGAGCTTTCATCCTCCATGCAGACCGAGATCAACCTGCCGTTCATCACCGCCGACCAAGCCGGTCCGAAGCACCTCAACATCAAGCTCACCCGCGCCAAACTGGAAACCCTGGTCGAGGACTTGATCCAGCGCACGGTGGAACCCTGCAAGAAGGCGCTCAAGGACGCCGGGCTGAAAGCCTCCGAGATCGACGAGGTGATCCTGGTCGGCGGCATGACCCGCATGCCGAAGGTGGTCGAGACGGTGAAGGATTTCTTCGGCCGCGAGCCGCACAAGGGCGTCAACCCGGACGAGGTGGTCGCCGTCGGCGCCGCCATCCAGGGCGGCGTGCTGAAGGGCGATGTCAAGGACGTGCTGCTGCTCGACGTCACGCCGCTCTCCCTCGGCATCGAGACCCTGGGCGGCGTGTTCACGCGCCTGATCGACCGCAACACCACGATCCCGACGCGCAAGGGCCAGATCTTCTCGACCGCCGAGGACAACCAGACCGCGGTCACCATCCGCGTCTTCCAGGGCGAGCGCGAGATGGCCGCCGACAACAAGCTGCTGGGGCAATTCGACCTCGTCGGCCTGCCGCCGGCGCCGCGCGGCATGCCGCAGATCGACGTCACCTTCGACATCGATGCCAACGGCATCGTCAACGTCTCGGCCAAGGACAAGGCCACCGGCAAGGAGCAGCAGATCCGCATCCAGGCCTCGGGCGGCCTCACCGACGCCGACATCGACCGCATGGTCAAGGAGGCCGAGGAGCATTCCGCGGACGATAAGAAGCGCCGCGAGCTGGTCGAGGCCCGCAACCAGGGCGATGCGCTGATCCACGTCTCCGAGAAGAACCTCAAGGAATTCGGCGACAAGGTCTCCGACACCGACAGGAAGGCGATCGAGGACGCCATCGCTTCGCTGAAGGAGGCGTTGAAGGGCGACGACCACGACTCCATCAAGTCGAAGGCCGAGACCCTGGCCCAGGTTTCCATGAAGCTCGGCGAGGCCATGTACAAGGCGAGCCAGGCGGAAGCCCAGGCC
>DASWGT010000155.1:0-2310 GCA_036393575.1 Rhodospirillales bacterium
GCGACGATGTCGTCCTTCTTCTTGTCGTGCGCGACGAGCGCGATTGCTCCTTCGGAGACCATGGCTGTTTCCCCCGGATCCTTCCCGGGCGCGAGTGATACGGGCAGATGAGCGGCAGGGGAAGCCTGCCCCGGCGGAATCCGGTCTGCCGGCTATTCCTTGATGTACGGCTTGCCGTCCGCCGCCGGCGGGCGCGCCCGCCCGACAATGCCTGCGACCAGAACGATGGTCGCGATGTAGGGCGCCATCGCCAGGAACTCCGACGGAATCGGCGTCTGCAGGATGGCGAGCTTCTGCTGGAGCGAATCGGCGAAGCCGAAAACCAGCGCCGCCATCAGCGCCCCGATTGGATGCCAGCGTCCGAAAATCATCGCCGCAAGACCGATGAAGCCGCGCCCGCCGGTCATGTTCTCGTCGAAGCGGCCGACCGAACCGAGTGTGAAATACGCCCCGCCGAAGCCGGCGACCATGCCGGCAAGGGTCACGTTGATGAAGCGCGTCCGGTAGACGTTGATGCCGAGCGTATCGGCGGCCTCCGGATGCTCGCCGACGGCCCGGGCGCGAAGTCCCCAGCGTGTGTGGAAGAGATAGTAGGTCGCCACCACGGCCATGATCAGGGCGCCGTAGACGAAGATGTTCTGGCGGAACAGCACCGGCCCGACCACCGGCAGATCGCTGAGGAACGGAACCGGCCAGGTTCGGAAAACAGGCGCATTGTTCAGGAAGCGGTGTTGCGTCAGCACCTGGCTCGACACATACGACGTCATGCCAAGCACGAACAGGTTTATGGCAACGCCGGCGATGATCTGATCGACGCGGTAGGTGATGACCAGCGCGCCGAGGATGAAGCCGAACATGCCGCCGACCAGGATTGCACCGGCGATGCCGATGACACCGCCGAACAGCGATCCGACGACGGCGCCGGTGAACGCGCCGGAGAGCAGCATTCCCTCGATGCCGATATTGACCACCGCGACCCGTTCGGAAAGGACGCCGGCGAGGCCGCCGAGTGCGATCGGCACGGCGCGCAGCACCGTCGCTTCCAGCATGCCGGTCAGCGAGAACGCCTTGCCGTCCGCCGCCCACACCAGAAACGCCGTCACCACCAGGAACAGGCCGATGCCGAGAAACCAGCTCGACCAGCGCGCCCCGCCGCGCAGGAACTGGCGGACGCCGAAGAACGCCAGCAGCGCCGCGACGACGTAGGCATAGGGCGCGGCCGGCACGACCAGGTTCGGTATCGGGAACGCGTCGTTGGGCAGCGACAGGCGGAAGGTCGCGCTGCCGAAGGAATCGAGCCCGAACACACCGGCCACGAACACCGCCAGCCCGAGCAGCAGCCAGCCGGTGATCAGCGTCTGGCGGCGCTTGAATTGATCGAGGCCATGCGCGCTGAGCGCTTCCGTCATTGCCATCGCTTCTTCAGGACCCCGATCTCTGGCCGGTCGGTTTCCGGAACGCCCACGGGAAGATGGTCTGGACGAGCAGCGGCGCGGCGATGAACACGATGATCAGCGCCTGAATAATGCCGATCAGGTCGATGCTGACGCCGGCGGCCACCTGCATCTGCCGTCCGCCGGCCTCCAGCCCGCCGAACAGGAGCCCGGCGAAGAGCACGCCGACCGGATGGGACCGGCCGAGCAGCGCAACCGCGATGGCGTCGAACCCGATGCCGCCGGAGAAGCCCGGCGACGCGCGGCCGAGCACGCCGAGCACCTGGTTGGCGCCGGCAAGTCCGGCCAGCGCCCCCGCGATTGCCATCGTCGCCACGATGATCACGCCGGCCTTCATGCCGGCGTAGCGGGCGGCATCCGGGTTGAGGCCGCTCGCCCGGAACTCGTAGCCAAGCGTTGTCCGAAACAGCAGCCAGTAAACGAGGGCAACCAGCGCTATTGCAAGCAGGATACCCGCGTGCACGCGCAGGCTCGGATCGAGAAACGTCAACAGTTTCGGCAATTCGGCGCTCGGCAGGACGGTCTGCGAGATCGGATCGGTGCGGCCCGGCCGTTGCAGCGGCGGGTTCTTCAGCATGTAGTCGAGGAGGCGAAACGAGATCAGGTTGAGCATGATCGTGGTGATCACCTCATGCGCTCCGGTCGCCGCCTTCAGCCAACCCGCGATCGATGCCCATAGCGCGCCGGCGAGCGCGCCGGCGGCAAGCGCCAGCGGCAGATGGATGAAGACCGGCAGGCCGGTCAGCATGAAGCCGACGAGCACCGCGGCGATGCCGCCGAGGACGACCTGACCTTCGGCCCCGATGTTGAACAGGCCGGCGCGGAAGCCGAGCGCAATTCCGAGGGCGGCCAGCGT
>DASWGT010000156.1:0-7498 GCA_036393575.1 Rhodospirillales bacterium
GCCGATCCTGCGCCGGTACACCGACGGCCGCTGGTTCATCGTCACCGAGACGAAGACGCCGGATGGCGGCATCGCGATCACGTTTTCCGACGTCACCAACCTGAAGCGGGCCGAGGAAGCGCTTCGCGAAAGCGAGCAGCGCCTGAAGACCATCATCGACTCGGTTCCCGCCCTCATCAGCGTCAAGGACACCGACTCCCGCTATCTGCTCAGCAACCGTTACCACCTCAACCTGCTTGGGGTCGAGGAGGCCGAGGTCCTTGGAAAGGTGGGCGGCTACTTTATGCCCGAGCATGCGAGCCTGCTCCGGGAAATGGAACTCCGGACTATGGCGACCGGAAAGGCCTTGCCCTCTTATGACGAAACGCTCCGCGGCGCCGACGGAACTGAATACCAGTTCATGCTGACCAAGGCCCCGCTTCGCGACCTCTCGGGCAAGATCGTCGGCACCGTCACCGCCGGCATCGATGTCACCGAGCGGAGGAAGCTGGAGGAAGCGGTCGAGGCCGAGCGGCGCCGGCTGGTGGACGCCATCGAGAGCATCGAGGGTGGCGCCATCCTGTACGACGCCGACGACCGGATCGTGCTTTGCAATTCGACCTATCGCCAGCATCTTTCCGCGGTCGGCGACATCCTGGTGCCCGGCACTCGCTTCGAGGACGTCATCCGCGCCGTCGCCAACGCCGGCACCATTGAGGAAGCGATCGCCGATCCGGACAAATACATGCGCGAGCGGCTCGCCCGCCATCGCGCGCTCGAGCCGTCGCTGATACACTTAATGAAGACGGACCGCTGGGTCCTGATCCGCGAATACCGCACCTCCGACGGCGGCACCCTGATCATCCGCACCGACGTCACCGAGCAGAAACGCATCGAGGAGGCGCTGCGCGCCAGCGAGCAGCAGTTGCGCACGATCATGGAAAGCAGCCCGATCGGCATCGCCGTCGTCCTGCCCGCCGAGAACAAGCGGCTCTACGTCAACCCGGCCATGGTTAATCTGTACGGGGCCGAATCGGTCGAGCAGATGCTGGCGGGCAGAATGTCGGACTCGTTCGTCAATCCGGAGGATTTCCGCCGATTGCAGGAGGGCACCGGCAAGAATTTCATCCCTGACGCCGTCGTCCAGCGCAAGCGGCTGGACGGCTCCACCTGGTGGTGTCTCCTGGTCCGCCGGCCGATCGTCTATCAGGGCAAGGAAGCCATGATGGTGTGGAACTGGGACATCACCGACCGCAAGCGCGCCGAGGAAGCGCTCCGTGCCAGCGAGCAGCGGTTCATGGACATCGCGGAATCGGCCTCCGACTGGTTCTGGGAGATGGGGCCGGATCTCCGCTTCACGTTCGCTTCCGACCGGTTTTTCCAGCGAACGGGATTGCACCCCGAGGACATCATCGGCAAGACGCGGACCGAGCTCGTCGGCCGGGAATTGGTCAGGGAAAACCCCGAGATGTGGCGGGCTCACGAGAAAATTTTGAAGGACCACAGACCCTTCCGCAATTTCGAATATTCACAACGAGATGCGGACGGATTTATGTGTCACGTCCGGGTCAGCGGCAAGCCGATCTTCGACGACGACGGCGGCTTCCTAGGTTACCGCGGCGTTGCCACCGACATCACCGAGTACCGCCGCACCGAACGCGAGCTGACGCACCACAAACGAATGGAATCGCTCGGCAACCTCGCCGGCGGCATTGCCCACAACCTGAACAACCTGCTGCAGCCGATCCTGATCCTCAGCCAGTTGACCGGCGACGCTCTGGTAAAATCCAGCGTCGAGCATCAGAACCTTCAGTTCATCAACCAAGCCGCCGTACGCGCCAAGGAGCTGGTCGACCGCATCCTTACCTTCAGCCGAGAGAAATCCTACCAGCTCAAGAGCGCCGACATTTGCGATATCGTCCGCGAGGAACTCGATCTCATCCACTCCATCGTGCCGTCCACCATCACCATCAACGAGAAACTCGACGAGAACACCGGCACGGTGCTGGTCGACGCCTTGCAAACCCAGACGGTTCTGATGAACATCGTCGCCAACGCGGTCGACGCCATTGACGGCAAGCCCGGTATCCTCGACATCTCGCTCTCCCGGGCGCGGGTCGGCACCACCTCCCGCAACGCCGTCCCGACCCTGCGGAAGGGAGATTACGCGAAACTGACAATATCGGACAACGGCCACGGCATGGACGAGAAGACGCTCGGCCGGATTTTCGATCCGTTCTTCACCACCAAGGAGCCGGGCAAGGGTACCGGCCTCGGCCTGTCGACGGCCTTCGGCATCGTGGTCAAGCATGGCGGCACGATCCGCGCCTCCAGCACGCCGGGCAAACGGACCACGTTCGACGTGTATTTCCCGTTGATCAAAGGCGACGGCGGGTGACGTCGTGCCGCCAACGGGCTTGGACCCACCGCGATTTTTCGCACCTTGCCGTGGAGTGCTTTTCGTGCCTGCTATATTGCTGTAACATTTCCAGCCTGCCGAAGGCCCGGAACTGAAAATAGGGAAATTCCGCCATGGCGAGGATTCTTTTGATCGAAGACGAAGATTTGGTGCGCGTCAGCCTTCGCCAGGTATTGGAGAAGGAAGGCCACGAAGTCTTCGAGGCCGCCGACGGCGAAGAGGGCGTCGCCGAATTTCGTACAATGGCCAGGCATTTCAAGGCTTCGGACGTCGTCATCGCCGACATCCTGATGCCCGTCAAGGACGGCTACGACACGATCACCGAAATCCGCGAGATCATGCCGAAGGCGAAGATTATCGCCATCTCCGGCGGCGGCAACGTCAACCCTAAGGTGTTCCTCGACATCTCCTCGGTGCTTGGGGCCGATCGTGTCCTCTCGAAGCCGTTTTCGACCGAGGAATTCCTCGACGCGGTCAACCACTGCCTCGCTTGATGCGGCGCATCGGTCCGGACGACCGCGGCGCCGGTCAACGACCCTGAGATTGAGAATTCGACGGCGGCCGCCACGGCGATAGCCTTGGGATCCAGCGCGGCACGGCGGCCGATCCCCACTCATAGGTGACGGCCGCCGCCGCGGCCAGTCCAAAGTTCCGGCGCCGCCGTGGCGGCTTTTCAAGCGCCTTCGGCCGTGGTTTAACGGGCGCACGCCATGGAGGACTTACCGATGATCGCGGTGATATTCGAAGTGACGCTCGACCCCGGCAAGGGCGAACGGTATTTCGGGCTGGCGCAGGCGCTGCGCAAAAAGCTCGACCAAGCCGACGGCTTCATCTCCATCGAACGCTTCCAAAGCCTGGTGACCGAGAACAAGTACGTGTCGCTGTCGTTCTGGCGCGACCGCGAGGCGGTGGAGGCGTGGTACCGGGTGCCCGACCACCGCGAGGCCCAGGCCGAAGGCCGGGCCGGCATCTTCAAGGACTACCGCATCCGCGTCGCCGACGTGTTCCGCGATTACGACATGGCAGCGGGCCGGCCGGCGACCGCCGCCGGCCGCCGGCGGTGACCAAGGCGCCGCCCGAGTTCCTGTCGATGCTGCGCGCCGCCGGCATAGCGGCCGCCGACGAGACGCCGGCGTTCGCGGAACTCACCGGCGGCGTCGCCTCCGACATCTGGCGCGTCGATCTCCGGCGCGGCCCGGCGTGCGTCAAGCGCGCCCGGGCACGCTTGCGGGTGGCCCAGGAGTGGCAGGCGCCGGTCGAGCGTAACGCCCACGAGGCGGCGTGGCTTGAATGGGCGGCGCGCATCGTCCCCGGCGCCGCGCCGGCGGTGCTCGCCCATGACGCCAGGGCGCACATGTTCGCCATGGACTATCTCGATCCCGACCGCTTCAAGCCATGGAAGCCGGAGTTGTTGGCCGGGCGCGCCGACGCCGCCTTCGCCGCCCGGGTCGGCGCCACCCTCGCCCGCATCCACGCGGCAACCGCCGGCGACCGGGCGGCGGCGCGGGCGTTCGCCACCGACGATTTCTTTCACGCCATCCGATTGGAACCCTATCTGGACGCGTCGGCGCGGGTGCATCCGGAGCTGGCCGGCTCGCTCGCCGGACTGGTCCGCGTCACCGCCGGCACCCATGCGGCGCTGGTGCACGGCGACGTCAGCCCCAAGAACATCCTGGCCGGGCCCGAGGGGCCGGTGTTCCTCGACGCCGAATGCGCGTGGTACGGCGACCCGGCGTTCGACGTCGCCTTCTGCCTCAACCACCTGCTGCTCAAGTGCCTGGCCAGGCCGGCGGCGGTGGAAGCCTTTCTCGCCTGCTTCGATGCCTTGGCCCGCGCCTACTTTGCCGGCATCCCGGACGCCGTCAGCGTGGAAATCCGCGCCGCCAGGTTGCTGCCGGGATTGCTGCTGGCGCGCGTCGACGGCAAGTCGCCGGTCGAATACCTGACCACCGACGCCGACAAGGCGCGGGTGCGGCGCGTCGCCAGCGCGCTGCTCGTCGAGCCGCCGGCGCGGCTGGCGGACGTGCGCGACGCGTGGGTGAAGGAACTGGAGCGGCGGCGATGAGCAACACCGTCATCAAGTCCGTCCGCGCCCGTCGGGTGTGGGATTCCCGCGGCCGGCCGACCCTCGAGGTCGAGATGGCGCTACGCTACGGCGCCACCGGGCGCGCCATCGCGCCGGCCGGCGCCTCGCTCGGCAGCGGCGAGGCGGTGGACCTGCGGGACGGCGGCGGCGCCTTCGGCGGCTACGGCGTCGACAAGGCCGTCGCCGCCGTCAACGGCGCCATCGCCGAGCGCCTGAAGGGCCTCGATGCCACCGATCAGAAAGCCATCGACGAGGCGCTGATTGCCCTCGACGGCACCGCCGACAAGAGCCGCTTTGGCGGCAACGCCCTGATCGCCACCTCAATGGCCACCGCCCACGCCGCCGCCGCGGCGCTGAAGCTGCCATTGTGGCGGTACTTGCGCGGCGACGGCGACGGCCTGCTGCCGGCCTTGCTGCCGCTGCCGGAGGTGCAGATCTTCGGCGGCGGCATGCACGCCGGCGGCCGCGTCGACGTGCAGGACTTCATGGTCGTGCCGGTCGGTGCCGACTCTTTCGCGCAGGCCCTGGCGTGGAGCGCAGAGGTCTACCGCGCCGCCGCAGGGCTGATGACGGAACAGGGCCGCCTCGCCGGGGTCGCCGACGAGGGCGGTCTGTGGCCGGCCTTCGACAAGAACGAGGACGCGATCGGGACGCTGGTGAAAGCGATCGAGAAGGCGGGGCTCAGGCCCGGCGAGGACGTTGCCGTGTCGCTCGACATTGCGGCGTCGTCGTTCGGCGCCAAGGACCGTTACCGCCTCGCCCGCGACGGCGTCGAGCTGACCAGCGACGCGCTTTCCGGCATGCTGGTCGACTGGGTGGAGCGCTATCCCATCGTCGCCGTCGAGGACCCGATGGCCGAGGGCGACAAGGAAGGCATGATCCGTTTCACCTGGGCGGTGGGAAAGCGCATCCAGGTGATCGGCGACGATTTCCTGGTGACCAGCGCCCGGCGCATCCGCGCCGCCGCCCGCGACAAGGCGTGCAACGCGGCGCTGATCAAGCCCAACCAGGCCGGCACTCTGACCGAGACCCAGGCGGCGCTGGCGGCGGCGAGAAAGGCGCGCTTTGGCGCCATCATGTCGGCGCGGTCTGGCGAAAGCGAGGACGTGAGCGTCGTCCACCTCGCCGTCGGCTGGGGAGTGCCGCAACTGAAGGTCGGCTCGATCACCCGCGGCGAGCGCACAGCGAAGTGGAACGAGGGCCTGCGCATCGCCGATGCGCTGGGCGGAAAGAAAGGCGGCGACGGGCCGTTGCCGCCGCGCTCGGCTTTCCCGTGGAAAAAGTGACGGCGCGTCTTACTCCGGGCTCTGCGCCTGGCCGCGGATGCGGCTGACCAGCACCGCGATCAGGCGCCGCAGCACGCGGTCGGTCTGCTCCAGGCGCGCCAGGCGCTGCTGCAAGGAATCGCGCGAGATAATGCGGACTTCGGTATCCTGGAGCGCCCGCGCCGAGGCGATCCGGGGATGATTGTCGATCAGCGACATCTCGCCGATCAGCTCGCCGCGGCCGAGGGTGGCGAGCACGCGGTCGTCGTTGCCGTTCTTGCGGTAGATTTCGACCTCGCCGGAGACGATGAGGAACGCCATGTCGCCGACCTCGCCTTCCTCGAAGACCACCTCGCCGGCCTTGATCGACTTGGTTTCACCGGTTGGATCAGCCATGGCTTTCTTCCCTTCGTCCACCTTGAATGTATTCGTAGCGCCTTTCGCCCCGCCTTTTCCATCGCCGCTTTTGCCGCGCGCCATCAGGCCGTCGAGGGAGGCAGCGAGTTTCTTGCGCAGGTCGGCCGCCGCCGCCCACGCGGCGAGGCGACCTTTCAGCCCGTGCATCACCCGGGCCACCGTTTCGGCATCGGTCGTTTGGGGGACCAGCGACGACAGCTGGGACAACTGCAGGCGGATTCTCTCCAGCGCCTGCGTCACCAGGGTGTTTTCCTTATCGCCCAGCGGCGAGCGCACGAAATCGAGCAGGAACCCGATGCGGACGGCGCGGTTGGGCATGATGTCGAGCAGTCGGTCGATGGCCTTCTCGACGCTGAGGTCGATGTCGGTTTCCGACAGCGCCATGCGGGCGCGCTTGACCACCGCCTCGGCCATGCCGGGGCCGCCCTTCAGGCCATCGTCGTCGACCAGCTCGCGCACCAGGCCGACGAAGGCGTCGCGCTCGGCTTCGTGGTCTTCCTTGGTCAGGCGCCGGGTGCCGCCGATCTCGCGGGCGACGCGCTCCAGCAGCACCTGGCGGGAGAGCGGCATCTCCAGCCGGCCGAGCATGTGGTTGAGCTCGACGATGCAGCTGATCGGGTTCTTCGGCGGCATGCAGCTTCCGGTCGAGAGATGGATCAGCACGCGGTTGGCGGCGGCGGCGTCGGGCTGTCCGCCGAGCAGTTCCTTGGTCGCCTCGGCGCCGTCCAGGATCTCGGCCACCACCTCGTCCAGATACGCCGTCGCACTGGCTTTCGGGTTACCGCGCCCGAGCTCGATCAGCGCCCGCAGCTTGGCGTCCCAGTCGCCGTGCTCCCGGAGCAGTCGCGCGAACGCGCCGCGGATCAGAAACTCGCGATCGGCCTCTTTTTCGCGCTGGGTGACGACCTCGATCAGGGCGTTCACGCCCTTGGCCTTGAGCAGCGCCGGGTAGGTGTCGTCGTCCGACAGCGTGCGCGCCCGGTCCTTGATCTGGCCGAACGCCTTGTAAAGCTCCTCGGTGCGGTCGATCGCCTTGGCGCCCGTCGCCTTGGCCTGGATGCCGCCGACCCGCGACATCGCCGGCGCGAACAGCCTGTCGTTGCGCTCGAACATCATCAGCTGGCCGGCGTTGTAGGCGAGTTCGAGCGCCGTCAGGCCCTGGTCGTCGAGGAACTTGCGCAACAGCCTGCCCGCCGTGCGCCGCGCCGGAAAACGGTAGAAATCGGCGATGTCCTGGCACGGCGAGGCGGTCTCGATGGGGATGATGGTGATGACGTTGGCGCGGTCGATGACCTCCTCGAAGATCACCTCCTGGGCGCCGGTGCGCTCGCT
>DASWGT010000157.1:0-10704 GCA_036393575.1 Rhodospirillales bacterium
GCCGCGGTCTCGTCGCTGACGCGGCCGATGATTTCGTTGATGGCCTTGCGGCTGAGCCGTTGCAGTGACATCGCTGAACTCCTCCTGATGGGCGATGACGGCGGCACCCTGTTCGCTATTCTATAAGTATAGCAGACGCCCGCGGTGGCGCACTTGACCGCGCTCAAGCGGCCGGCCCCGCCAAGCGCCGCCGGGACCCGCCGCCGCGCCTCAATCGGCGGCCTGGTTGAACTCGATGACGTTGCGGTCGGGGTCGCGGACGAAGATCGCCGTCGCCCCGTCGTCGAAGGTGATCGGCCCTTCGGTGATCTCGACGCCGTCTTTTTCCAGCAGCGCCTTCACCGCGCGCACGTCGCGAACGGCGAGCGAGATGTGGGTGTAGCCGGCATGCTTCTCGGGCGCGTCCATCAGCACATTCAGGGTCTCGGGCTTGGCCGCGTTGAGGATGAAGTTGATCTCGATCCCAGCGGGATGGCGCATCACGGCGACCGGTTCCGGGCCAAGCGGTCCGGCAACGAAGGCGAAGCCGAGGCGCTCGTAGAACGCGCGCGCCCGCGCAAGCTCGTGGACGCGGATGCCGACGTGCGCGATGCCGGTGATCAAGGACGCGAGCGACATGGGTCCTCCTCGGGTCGGCGACCGGCGGCGGGAATTGGCTGGGGGACCTGGATTCGAACCAGGACTATCCGGGTCAGAGCCGGAGGGTCTACCGTTAACCTATCCCCCAAGTCGGGCGGACGCGCGTCCGTTGCCAGGCGTCTAGCGCCGGGCAGTCCGATGGCGACGCCGCTTCTAACACATCGCGGCTTTCTAAAGTAAGCCATTTCCCACCGGTCTCAACCCCGTCGCCTCGACGCAAGGAATAGAGCCCCTTTGTGCCAGGCCGGCACCGGCCCTAAGATGGCCGCCAAATGGCGAACGGGATGGAAAGGGAGGCCACCCGCGTGCCCCAGGGACCGAACAAGAGCTCCGGCACCGGCTTCAACCGCCAGCGCCGGTCGCGACGGCGCCACCCGCAACGCCGGACGCAGCCGCCGCCGGCTTACGCCGCCATCGACCTCGGCACCAACAACTGTCGGCTGCTGGTCGCCCGACCCTCCGGCGACGGCTTCAAGGTGATCGACGGCTTCTCGCGTATCGTGCGCCTGGGCGAGGGCCTGGCCGCCACCGGCCGCCTCGCGGATTGCGCCATCGAGCGCGCCATCGGCGCGCTTCGGATTTGCGCCGACAAGATGCGGGCCCGCGACGTCAAGGCGTCGCGCTCGATCGCCACCGAGGCCTGCCGTCGCGCCGGCAACGGCAAGGCGTTCTGCCAGCGCGTCAAGGATGAGACCGGCCTCGCGCTGGAGGCGATCTCGCCCGACGAGGAGGCGTCACTGACCATCGCCGGTTGCGCGCCGCACCTAAAGAACGGGCAGCCACGGGCGCTGTTGTTCGACATCGGCGGCGGCTCGACTGAGCTAATGTGGATCGAGACCAAACCGGAGGCGCCGCCGAAGGCGATCGAGGTCCTGTCGCTGCCGTTCGGCGTCGTCAGCCTCGCCGAGGAGTACGGCGGCGACGTGCTGCCGGCGGGAGTGTTCGACCGCATCGTCGAGCGCGTCGGCGAGGCGCTGCGGCCGTTCGAGAAACGCCACCGCATCGCCGGCGAGATCGCCGGCGGCACCGTGCACGTGCTCGGTACCTCGGGCACGGTGACCACCCTCGGCGCCATCTACCTGGGCCTTCCCCGCTACGACCGCTCGAAGGTCGACGGACTTTCGATGCGGATCGACCGGGTGAACGAGATTTGCCGCGAGCTGAGGGCGCTCGACTTCGACGCACGCCACCGCCATCCCTGCATCGGTCCCGGGCGCGCCGATCTGATGGTGATGGGATGCGCGGTGTTCGCGGCGATCTGCAACTGCTGGCCGACGCAGTGTCTGACCGCTGCCGACCGCGGCATCCGCGAAGGCCTGCTGCTCGGCATGATGGCCGCCGACGGCGCCCTGCCGCTATGAGCCGCAAGCGCCGCGGCGGCGCCGGCGGCCGCCGAGGAAGCGGCCGCGGCCTCAAGCAGCGGCTGCGCCCGTCGAAGCGGCGCAAGGCGTCCTCGACCCGCTGGCTGACCCGCCAGCTTTCCGATCTCTACGTCGCCGAGGCGCAGCGCCAGGGCCTGCGCTCGCGCGCCGCCTTCAAGCTGATCGAGATCGACGACCGGTTCAAAATCCTGAAACCCGGCCAGGCGGTGGTCGATCTCGGCGCCGCGCCGGGCGGCTGGACGCTGGTCGCCGCCGAGCGGATCAACGCCGCCGGCCATCGCAACGGCCCCCAGGGCCGCGTCGTCGGCGTCGACGTGCAGGAAATGCAGCCGGTACCCGGCGCACAACTGATGGTCGGCGATTTCATGGCCGCCGACGCGCCCGGGCGCCTGAAGGACGCGCTCGCCGGCCCGGCCGACGTGGTGCTGTCCGACATGGCGGCGCCGGCGACCGGCCACGCCGCCACCGATCATCTGCGCGTCACCGCGCTCCTGGAGGCGGCGTTCGAGTTCGCCTGCGCCGTGCTGAAGCCCGGCGGCGCCTTCGTCGGCAAGGCGTTCAAGGGCGGCTCGGAGCAGGAATTGCTCAAGCGCATGAAGCGTCGTTTCGAGAGCGTGCGCCACGCCAAGCCGCCGGCGAGCCGCAAGGAGTCGGCGGAGACCTACGTGGTAGCGACCGGTTTTCGCCGCTGACCGGCGGGTCCATGCCGGTTCGCGGCGATGCCGCTTGGCAACCGCCTTTTTCTGTGTATGATTGCGCGCCAACCCGGACTCCCCCACGAGATTTCCCACGGGCCGGAGGTGGCATGAAATTCCCCGAAGCGCTGACGTTCGATGACGTTCTCTTGGTGCCCGCCAAGTCGAACGTGCTGCCTGCCCAGACCGATACCTCGACGCGCCTGACCCGCACCATCCGCCTCGGCATCCCGCTGTTGTCGGCGGCCATGGACACCGTCACCGAGGGCAAGCTCGCCATCGCCATGGCGCAGGCTGGCGGCATCGGCGTCGTGCACAAGAACATGGCGCCCGAGGCGCAGGCCGCCGAAGTCCGCAAGGTGAAGAAGTTCGAATCCGGGATGATCGTCAACCCGCTCACCATTTCGCCGACGGCGACGCTCGCCGACGCCTTGAAATTGAAGGAAGCGCACGACA
The DNA here is from genome assembly GCA_036393575.1 of Rhodospirillales bacterium. Lineage (GTDB taxonomy): Bacteria > Pseudomonadota > Alphaproteobacteria > Rhodospirillales > Casp-alpha2 > JACPJY01. The sequence continues at coordinate 3,173 of DASWGT010000157.1, forward strand.
TCTCGGGCATCCCGGTGGTCGAGGAAGGCACCGGCGAGCTGGTCGGCATCCTCACCAACCGCGACGTCCGTTTCGCCACCAACCGCAAGCAGCGGGTGAGCGAGCTGATGACCCGCCACGAGAAATCGAAGCCGCTGGTGACCGTCGAGGAGGGCGTCGGCCTCGATGAAGCCAAAAGGCTCCTGCACCAGCACCGGATCGAGAAGCTGCTGGTCGTCGACGACGCCTTCCGCTGCATCGGCCTGATCACCGTCAAGGACATGGAGAAGGCGCAAGCCCATCCCGACGCCTGCAAGGACGAGAAAGGCCGGCTGCGCGTCGCCGCCGCGGTCGGCGTCGGCGACGACGGCGTGGCGCGCGCCGAGGCGCTGCTCGACGCCGAGGTCGACGTGATCGTGGTCGACACCGCGCATGGCCATTCCGCCGGCGTCCTCAAGGCGATCGAGCGGATCAAGAAGCTTTCCAACTACGCGCAGGTGATCGGCGGCAACGTCGCCACGCCCGAGGGCGCCAAGGCGCTGATCGACGCCGGCGCCGACTGCGTCAAGGTCGGCATCGGCCCCGGCACCATCTGCACGACGCGGATGATCGCCGGCGTCGGCGTGCCGCAGCTTTCGGCCATCCTCGAGGCCGGCGAGGTCTGCCGCAAGGCCAACATCCCGTTCGTCGCCGACGGCGGCATCAAGTTCTCCGGCGATCTCGCCAAGGCGATCGCCGCCGGCGCCGAGAGCTGCATGATCGGCTCGCTGTTCGCCGGCACCGACGAAAGCCCGGGCGAGGTGTTCCTGTACCAGGGCCGGTCGTACAAGTCGTACCGCGGCATGGGTTCGATCGGCGCCATGGCGCGCGGCTCGGCCGACCGCTACTTCCAGGAAGAGGTGTCGGACAGCCTGAAGCTGGTGCCCGAGGGCGTCGAGGGGCGCGTCCCCTACAAGGGACCGGTCGCCAACATCGTCCACCAGCTGGTCGGCGGCTTGCGCGCCGCCATGGGCTACACCGGCAACGCCACCATCAAGGAGTTGCAGAAGAACGCCCAATTCCGCCGCACCACGGCGGCGGGGCTGCGCGAGAGCCACGTCCACGACATCACCATCACCCGCGAGGCCCCCAATTACCGGACCGAGAGCTGACCGCAGGCGGGCCCGGCCCTGCCCGCCCGCCGATCCGGAATTGCCAAAGTGACCCCCGGCGCCCGCGTCCAGGCGGCGATCGAGCTGCTCGGCACCATCTGGGCCGGCAGGGAGCCCGCCGACCGCATCACCGACGAATATTTCCGCAAGCGCCGCTATGCCGGCTCCGGCGACCGCCGGGCAATCAACGAGATGATCTACCGGGTGATGCGCCACCGCGCCCGCCTCGACTGGTGGATCAGACGCACCGGGTCGGTGATCAAGCCGGACGCGCGCGCCCGCATCGTCGCCGAGCTGGCGCTCGAGGACAAATCGTCGCCCGAGGCGACAGCGAAAATGTTCAGCGGCGCCCGCCACTGCCCCGAGCCGCTGTCGGCGGACGAGGCGACGCTGGCCGAGGCGCTCTACGGCCGGCCGCTGATCCACGACGCCATGCCGCAACCGGTGCGGCTCGAATATCCCGACTGGATGGATCGCTCGTTCAGCCAGTTGTGGCCCGACGGCCTGGGGCGCGAGATGTCGGCGCTCAACCAGCAGGCGCCGGTCGATTTGCGCGTCAACCTGCTGAAGACGACGCCGGAGGAGGCGCGCGCGGCGCTGGCCTCCGAATTCATCGACGCCGAGCCGACGCCGCTGTCGCCGATCGGGCTCCGGCTGCACGGCCGGCCGCGGCTCGCCGGCACTACCGCCTACAAGAAAGGTTGGGTGGAGGTCCAGGACGAGGGATCGCAACTGGTTTCGCTGTTGACCGGCACCCAGCCGGGGATGCGCGTCGTCGACTTCTGCGCCGGCGGCGGCGGCAAGGCGCTGGCGCTGGCGGCGTGCATGGCTTTCGACGGCGCCGTCGCCGGCGAGATCTGGGCCTGCGACATCTCCGGCTACCGGCTCGAGCGCATGGTGCCGCGCCTCAACCGGGCCGGCGCCAACGCCGTCCAGCTGAAGGTGGTGGCGGCCTTGAACGAGCCGTGGGTGGCCGAGAATGCCGGCACCATGGACCGGGTGCTGGCCGACGTGCCGTGCACCGGCACCGGGGCGTGGCGGCGCGATCCGGATGCGCGCTGGCGGTTTTCGCCGGCCGACCTCGACGACCTGATGGGCGTGCAGCAGCGCATCCTGGGCATGGCGCAGGCGCTCGTCAGGCCCGGCGGCCGGCTGGTCTATGCGACGTGTTCGCTGCTGCAGGAGGAAAACGAGCGCCAGCTCGCGTGGTTCCTGGAAAACCACGGCGATTTCCGGCCGCTCCCCATCGACGCCGTGTGGGCGGAGACGGTCGGCGGCCCGCCGCCGCCGACTGGGCCATGCCTTAGGCTGAGCCCGGCCTCGACCGGCACCGACGGCTTCTTTTGCGCCGTCATGGAGCGCGGCTGAACCCCTTCCGGGGCGGGGTTTCGGGATTCCAGGGGTCCGCGCGGAGCCTTGAAATTCCAGGCTTTTGATATGATTTAATCCTGGAAGTGCCCGTAAAGCTTGCCTTTTTCGCGCCGCTGCCTTATATATTTGCGGCAGAGACCCCGTGATCTCGGCCAAATTTAACCGTTTCGACGTTTAGGGCAGCGTCCTCCGGACAGCTAAAATTCCCGGCACGTCGTCGTTTATAGGGGCAGGGTGAGGACCCAACAGCCCCTCCGCCTGTTTCGACCGGATCGCAGACCCAGGAGCGAATGTCATGGCGAGCCGCCACAACGATAACAAAAAGCCCAAGTCCGACCGTCGGTACGAGCGCAAGCGGCGCCGGTGCCTGATGTGCACCAAGCACTTCACGTCCGAGCACTTCGGCCAGCGCGTGTGCCCGACCTGCAAGGGTACGGCGGCTTGGCGGTCGGGCGGCGAGGCCGCCTGAGGATCGTCTTCGCGGCTGCACAACGCCGCCGCCCAATTACCTCGAGAAAGTCAGATGAGCAAAAGCAAAAAAATACAGTTCGACGCCGGCCGCGCCCAGAAGAAGATGGAAAAGGTGCATCGGCAGATGGAAGCCAAGCGCCTGAAGCAGGCGAAGGAAAAGGCCCGGCGCGACGCCGAGCGCACGCCCGTGTAACACGCGCCGCCGGCCTTATCCGGCCGGCCAACGACGTCGGCTTGCCAACGGCCCGGGATATTCCACCGGGCCGTTTTCGTTTCTCCCGATGACGGCTTGCCGCCGCGGCGTTTACGTTTTGGCAATCCCGGCCGGTCACCATGGCGGCATCGGAGATGAGGAGAAGAACTATGCCGACCGCCCGCAAGAACACCCGCGAGCCCGACCACCCGCTGCAAGGTCCGCACCCGACCGACTGACGCCGGCGACGGCGCGTGGCCGGACGAAACGACGACGGCCCCCGGCCGATCGGACCAGGGGCCGCCGATGATGGCGCCGCGCGTCGCTAGAACCAGCGCCGGCGGTGGTGCTTTTCCTCGTAGCGCTGGTGGTAATCCTCGGCCTGCCAATAATCCTTCGCCGGCACGATCTGGGTGACGATGTCGCCGCGGAAGCGCCCCGAATCCACGAGCGCCTTCTTCGACGCCTTGGCCGCCTTCTCTTGCTCGGGCGTGTGGAAGAAGATCGCCGAGCGGTACTGGTCGCCGACGTCCGGCCCCTGGCGGTTGAGCTGGGTCGGGTCGTGGATGGTCCAGAACACCTTCAACAGCTCCTCGTAGCTGACCTTCGCCGGATCGAAGGTGACCTCGACCGCCTCGGCGTGGCCGGTCGCGCCGCCGCAGACGTTTTCGTAGGTCGGGTTGCGCGCCGTGCCGCCGGTATAGCCGACCGACGCGTCGATGACGCCGGGAACGCGCCGGAACGCCGCCTCGACGCCCCAGAAGCAGCCGGCCGCGAATGTCGCTTTTTCCATGGGTTCTGCCGTTTCGGTTGTTTAATGGTGCCTCGCGCCTAGATATAGGAAGTGCGGCCGGCCGCTGACAAGCGCGATCACGGGGAGTTGACCGACCGGCCCACCCCCGATCGGACGCATGGGGGACGCATAAGGGATTGCATGCGCGCCTTCGACGAGCTGTGGGTGTGGGACGATCCGGCCGTGGCGGCCCGCCTCGGTTGGTACCGCGCCGTCGCCGCCAACCGCCGGCCAGCCAAGCTCAAGATCGCCCGCGCCGTGCCGGCCCGGGTACCGCTCGATGCGCCGGAGGACGCGCTATGGGCCGAGCTCGAGCGGCTGACGCCCGAGTTCCTGGAGCAATGGCGCGACGTCCGCGACGGCGGCGGCTCGCCCCGCCCGGCGGGCGGCGCCAATCTGCTCGGGCTTTGCCGCGCGCTCGCCCGGCGCATGCTCGGTCACTGCAATTTCTGCCGCTGGGATTGCGGCGTCGACCGGCTTCGCGGCACCAAGTTCGGCACCTGCAAGCTCGATTCCGGAAGCCGCGTGTCCACCTTCTTCCACCACCCGGGCGAGGAACTGGTCTATCGCGGCCGGCTGGGCTCCGGCACCATCTTCTTCACGTCGTGCAACATGCGCTGCGCGTTCTGCCAGAACGGCGACATCTCGACGGACAAGGACAACGGTATGGCGGTCGATGCGCGCACGCTGGCGGCGATGGCGTGGCTGCTCCGCCGCGAGGGCTGCCACAATATCAATTGGGTCGGCGGCGACCCGACCATCCACCTGCACGCCATCGCCGACGCCATCGCCATTCTAGGCGAGCCCGGCTACCGGCCGGCCCGCGTCGATTTGGTGCGGGCGCTCGGCGCCAAGGCCGATCCGTTCGTCCTTCCCGGCGCCGATGACGACTTGGGCGACGGCGACTTCAATGCGCCGATGCTGTGGAACTCCAACTTCATCATGTCGGCGGAGACGATGAAGATTCTCCGGCTGCTGATGGACGTGTGGCTGCCGGACTTCAAGTTCGGGCCCGGGCGCTGCGCGCTCGAGCTTTCACGCACGCCCTTCTACTGGGACGCGGTGACCACGAACCTGAAGCTGGTCGAAAGCTGGGGGGAGGATCTGACAATCCGCCACCTGGTGATGCCCGGTCATGTCGAGTGCTGCACGGTGCCGGTGCTCGACTGGATCGCCGAGCACATGCCGTCGGCGCCGGTCAATATCATGGACCAGTACCACCCCGACACCTTCACCGATCCGAGGAGCCCACAGTTCCGCGAACGCTACCGGCCGCTGGCGCGAAGGCCTTCGGCGGACGAAATCCGCGCCGCCTACGAATACGGGCGACGGCGCCGGCTCAAGTTCGAGGCCGTCACTTTCGAGAAGGCGCGCTCCGGCGCTCATGCCGGTTTCTTCCCGGATTGACGGCCGCACCCTCAGCGGGGTCTCTACCCGACCGTTCCGAGCCCGAGGAAAGTCTCAAGAAGCCAGTACGAGAAGGCGCTCAGCATGCCGATGTTGGAGATTCCCGCCATCGCCGGTCCTTCATTTGGGTCGGTCATCCGCGAGGTCGAGCCAGGTCATGCCGTTGTCGCGACTCACCAGGACCGCTTGTTCGTGTGTCTGCGGATCGATGGTGACCGCGTAATGTCGTTGCGTGCCTGCCGGCGCCGCCGCCAAGTGGAGGACGTATTTTCCACCGAAGCTGTTGCTGACGGTCTGCCACAGCAGGGGATTTTCGGAGGTTCGGATCAGCCCAGTGCCGACGACGAACGCATAGACATCGCCGTTACGGGTGACATGGACCATGGTCACCGGCCGCCGCAACAGGTGGGCGGCATTCCAAACCCGCCCGCCGTCCGTGCTCTTGAGAAGCCCCTGCCGGGTCGCGGCGTACAGCGTCTCCGGATCGCGGCTGGAGGCGGCGAGCCCGATCAGGCCTTCGGGCGCCGGTCCCACCCGCGCCCAGGTGCGTCCGCCGTCCTTGCTTTTTTGCAAATCGCCGTAGACGCCGTAGAGCACTTGCGGATCGGCTTTGCTCACGTCCATCTGGTGGAAATCGACCGGACCGCCGACTCCTGCGGAGAGCTTGGACCACGATCTGCCGCCGTTCCTCGAAGCGATAAATCCAAGGTTGCCGCCGCCCGCCGGATGCCCGCTCGCGAATAGAACTGCCGGATCGCTCGGATGCGGCGTGAACCCCATGAAGTCGTCTTTGCTTTCGGAAACCTGCCGGGCGACTCCCGTGGCGTCGGCCACATAAAGGCCGTGGTGGGTGGCAAGGTGGAGGCGCGACGGGTCCTGTGGATCGACGGCCAGACCATGAAAGTGGGTTTCCTTGGCGAGAGCGGCGACGGTCGTTTCGGCCGCCGACAACGGGCGGCTTGCGTCGAGCCCGACGCCGACCGCAACCGCTGCGGCCGCGATCACGATGTGAGGAAGGGTATTTTTGATCACGTATGATGCTCCTTTGCCCGTGCGTGAGAGGATAATGGCTTGCCGAACCACCAGAATGCGGCAAGCGGAATCACGATCCATTGGACGAGCGGCGTCACGCCCGATCCGATCAAGGGAACCGTCGGCATTGCGTCCGCATACGCCCAGCTGCCGCGAATCTCGGTGTTCAGCCACTCGCTGAAGATCGTGTAGGAAAGGCCGGACGCGATCGTCAGGGCGCCGACGCGCCATAAGCCCTCCGCGGGCCAAGCTTGGCTGCCGACAAGGACGAGGGACGCCATCAAGGCGGTCAAGGCGATCAGGATATCTCCGCCGGTGCAATGGACGACGGCAAACGCGATTTCGCTTGGCGTTCCTTGCCGCCAGATCGTGTAAAGGGGAAGCTGTGCGGCTTCCCAGACCATGTTGGCGCCGGCGATGAACAAGAGGTAGCGGCGGATCGCGGCCAGCCAGGATGGGGCATGCGCTTCAGTCATTGGTCCGATTCTCCCGTGTGAGGATCCGTATGCCGCCGCATTCGAAACTACATACGTTTGGCGTAACGTCTTCATGCTCAAAACAGCTCCCGGATGCGGTCCCAAAACCCGCGTTTCCTTGCCGCCTCGGCGCCGTGCACGTCGTTGACCAGGGCGTTTATGTACAGCACTAGGTTGGTCGGCTGGAACTTCAGGCCATGGAAATTCGCCCGCCAGCGTCCCTCGCGGTCGATCACGTGGGTAACCACGCTGTGGACCTGATAGCCGCCGTCGGCATCCGTGAACTTGTGGCCGAACTTCTGCACTAGGTCGCGCGTCGCGGTCGGCCGGTCGGCGCCGCTGGTCAGGAACATCCAGTTTACGGGATCGAGTCCATGCGACTTGCCGTATTCGCGCATCACGTCGGAGATGTCGCGCTTCGGATCGCTGGTGATGGTGACGAACCGCACTTGCTCGCGCATGGGCGTCTGGTTGACCATCTCCTGGATCTCGGCGATGCGGTCGGCGTGCAGCGGGCAGACATCGGGACAATTGGTGTAAATGAAGTGGAGGACGACGACCTTGCCGCGGAGGTCGCGAAGGCTGACCGGCAACCCGTCGGCGTCCATGAGCGCGAAGTCGGGCGCTTGCTTGTCGAGGGGCTGGAAATACATCTCCTT
>DASWGT010000158.1:0-2149 GCA_036393575.1 Rhodospirillales bacterium
AGCCCGAGCGAATGCGGGAAGTGCAGCTCCTTGGTCATCTCCAGCCGGTTGCCGGAGCCCAAAGCGACCGACGTGGTCGCCCATTCGCCGACCCCGTCCATGGTCAGGATCACCGCCTGCTCGAACGGCGACGGGAAGAACGCCGACGCCGCGTGGCTCTGGTGGTGCTCGGCAAACAGCAGCTTGTTCCTCCAATCGAACTCGCGGTCGAATTCCTGGAACTGCTTGCGCAAAAGGTCCTTCTGGAAAAGCTTCTCGCGCAGCCACACTGGCATTGCCATCTGGAACGACCGGAACCCCTTGGGCGCGAACGCCAGGTACGTCTCGAGCAGCCGCTCGAACTTCAGGAACGGCTTGTCGTAGAAGGCGACGAAGTCGACGTCCTTGAGGCGCCCGCCCACATGTTCGAGGCAATAGCCGATGGCGTGGACCGGAAAGCGCGCGTCATGCTTTTTGCGGCTGAATCGCTCTTCCTGGGCGGCGGCGGCGATATGGCCGTCCTCGATCAGCGCCGCCGCGCTGTCGTGGTAGAAGGCGGAGATGCCGAGAATGCGCAACGAGCTTCCTTGCTCAGAAAATCGTGTAAATGAACGGCGCCACCGCCGACCCCTGGCTGAGGACCACCAAGCCGCCGAACACCGCCATCATGACGATCACCGGAAGCAGCCAGTACTTCTTGCGGACTCTCAGGAAAGCCCAGAATTCGGCGATGAAATCCATGACGGCCCCTTAGAATTGACGACGCATCGATTCCGGCGCCGGTCCGGCGGGTTGCCGCTTGATCCAGTAGCTCTTGGCCTGGCGGTCGAACTTGAGCCTAAGCGGGTCCTTGCCGGCAAGCCGCATGAGTAGCGCCATCGGCGTCACCGTCGAATAAAACAGGATAGCCATCACCAGCGGGTTCACCACCTTGTGCAGTGCCATGCCGAGCAGAAACCACAGCCGGTTGAGCGGCCGCAGCACCACCGGGGCGAAAACCGCGGCGGCCGCGAACAGCGCGCCGATGACAAGCGCCCATATCCTGACCGCGGCGCCGTCGATCAGCGGCCACAGCCCGACGATGGTGAAGACGACGGCAAAAACGACGCCGAAGGCGCGCTCGCTGCCGGCCTTTACCGCTCCCTCGCGCTTGAAATCCTCATGAAGCGACCGCGATTCCATGATGCCCGCCCCTGTCCTTGCCCGGCTGTTTACCCTTGCTTGGGGTCGAAAGTAAAGGCCGACGGGCATTCCCTGTGCCGGGTGCGCCCCAGAGGCTTCCGGGCCTTTAGGTTCGCCTCAGCCGCACCGCGTAGAAACCGTCGATGCCGCCGAGGTTGGCCAGCTGCGAGGGTAGACTTCTAAGTGCGCCGTCCGCCGTCAGCAACTCGCCGAGCCCGCCCACCTCCGCGGGCTGGATCGGCACCGGCGTCGCCGGCGCCCCGCTGCCGATCAGGTGCGCGATCCGCTCGGGACCCTCTTCCGACTGTAGCGAGCAGGCGCCGTAGACCACCACGCCACCGGGCACCACCATCTCGAGCGCCGAGGCAAGCAGCCGGTGCTGGGCCTTGGCAAGCGTCGCCACGTCGTCGGGAATCTTAAGACGCGCCACGTCGGGATGGCGGCGGATGGTACCGGTCGCCGAGCACGGCGCGTCCAGCAGCACCGCGTCGGCCTGTTCGCCCGGCCGCCAGTCGACCGCATCGGCGGCGACGAGTTCCGCCTCCAGGCCGAGGCGGTCGAGATTGTCGCGCAGCCGCGTCAGCCGCTTGGGCGAGCGGTCGACGGCGGTGACGCGGGCGCCCCGCGCCGCCAGTTGCGCGGTCTTGCCGCCCGGCGCCGCGCACAAGTCGATCACCCGGCGGCCGGCGACGTCGCCGAGGAAGCCGGCCGGCAGCGCCGCGGCGGCGTCCTGCACCCACCAGGCACCGGCGGCGAACCCGGGAAGCGCGGTGACGTTGCCACCCGGCGCTCGCCGCAGGCTGCGAGTCGGCAGCACCTTTGCCTTGAGCTTTTCGGCCCATGCCTGGGCGTCGCTCTTGACCGTAATATCGAGCGGCGCCTCGGTGAGATGCGCTTCGGCGATGGCGCGGCAGACGGGCTCACCGTAGGCCATCGACCACGACTCCCACAGCCAGTCGGGGGTATTCAGCCGGGCCGCGTCCTGGGC
>DASWGT010000159.1:0-5080 GCA_036393575.1 Rhodospirillales bacterium
GCTTCGCGCACACCACCTCGCCCAGGCAGACGCTGTCGATCGGCGCTTCATCGGCGATCCGATAGTAGAAATCCTCGCGTTTCGCTGCGGGCCAATTGAAAAGCAGCGGCCCGAGGGTGAGCGCCGCCTTGGCGGCTCCGGCGGCCTTCTTTTTTCCGCCCCTCGTCAATGCCATGTCTTGTGGTATCCCCCGAGCGTCTGGTGATGGCCCTCGGCCAGGCCGGTGAAATCGACCGCGGGGATCGGCTCGTTTCGCGCCACGGCGTCGACAATGCGGCGGAATGCGCCGACGACGGCCGAGACATAGGCGCGGCCGCGCTGCCGGCCCTCGATCTTCAGTGCCCGCACCCCGGCCTTCTTCAGGGCCGGCAGGAGTTCGACCGCGTTCAGGCTGGTCGGCTCCTCGAAAAGATAGGATTCGCGCCCATTTGCCCGAAACCGTCCGCGGCACAGCGTCGGGTAGCCGGCCGCCTCGCCGCGGGGCTGTGCATTGATGGTGAACCGGCCGAGCCGGGCGATCAGCTTGCCGCCGTATTCCTCGAACTGCACGTGACTCGCCGGCGAGCACACGCCGCACAGGTTGGGCGACAGCCCCGTCACGTACGACGACATCGAACAGCGTCCTTCCGCCATGACCCCCATCGCGCCGAAAATGAACACTTCGGTCTCGACCTCAACCCGGTCGTTGAGGGCGGCGAGCTCGGCGATGGTCAGAACCCTCGGCAGAATCACGCGTTTGATCCCGAACTCGCGATGATAGAATTGGATCGCTTCGACGGTGGATGCCGATGCCTGGACCGACAAATGGCGACGCAGGTCCGGGTAGTTCTTGGCGACATACTCGATGACGCTGATGTCGGCGACGATGACGGCGTCGGCGCCCAGCGTCGCCGCCGTATCGACGGCGCGCCGCCAGGGGCCCGGGTTTCCGGCTTCCGGAAAGGTATTGACCGCGACGAACACCTTGGCGCCCCGTTCGTGCGCGTAGGCCAGCCCTTCCTTCAGTTCCGCCGGGCTGAAGTTGAGCCCCGGAAAGTTGCGGGCATTCGTGGCGTCGCGAAATCCGAGATAAACCGCGTCGGCCCCGGCGTCCACCGCGCAGCGAAGAGCGGCCGGCGTGCCCGCCGGACAGATTAGCTCCATGACGTCGGTCATCTCGAAGTCCTCCGTCGCAGAGCGCCGTGGCTTTCCAGCGTCGCGATTCGTCGTTCCATGTCGCTCAGCTTGCTGTCGTGGGAATCGAGACGGCGCTCGGCGGGCGCCATGGCGACGTTGTGCACCGCATGGAGAAGGCGCACGATCCGCATACCCGCCGATCCGGTCGCGTGGACGATCCCCCGGGCCGGTTTGGAAAGCGGACCCAGGATCGAAAGCAGGTCGGCCACCACGTCGATGCCGGCGCCGTCAACGGCGTTTCGCAGCGCCACCACCGCCTCGGTGCTTCCTTCCACGATCAACTCGCGCGAGAAGAACAGGGCGTCGCCGTCGAGCCGGCCTTCCAGCAGCTCGATCAGCGTCCTAAGCGATCCGCGGATGCGCGCCGTCGCCTGCACGACCGAGGGGTCGGCGACGATCTCGAGCCGGGGACGGGCCTCGCCGGGACGCAACAGGAAGCCGAACGGCAATTCCCACGGCTCGATCAGAAACATCGGCCGGCCCAAGCCTGAAAGGCGCTCGAACACGGACGGGTGACGACGCATCATGATCGCCATAGCGAACGATGACGCGACCTGGAACGGGATCAGCGCGACATTGCGCGATGGCCGACTAACGGCGGAACCCGTTGAGGGTTTGCCGCGGTCGTAACCTCGAATCGTTCCCAAAGCGCTTCCCCCAGATGATTGGCCTTTTTGCAGCACACACCGTAGCGACTGGCGATCGGCAGGCGCATTGACCTGGGTTAAGCAAAAAGATTTCCGGCCGTCAGAGTGCGAGCCGGATTTTCGATTTTAATTGGAATAAATCACAAGACGCGTTCAGACCGTCGAGAACGCAGTCGGGATGCTGACGCCTCAGTCCTTCTTGCCGCTGTCGATCGGCGGCTTGGTGCGCAGGAACGCCGGCATGTGGTCGCCGAGCCCTTTCACCTTGGGTTCGCTACCGCCGCGGCCGTGGTCGTGATGATGGTCGCGGCGGTGGTCGTGATCGTGGCCATGACTTTGGCCGTGGCCATGGTCGCGATGCTGCGGGTGCTGTTGCGGCTGCCGCTGCTGTTGCCCGTGATCGTGGCGGTGTTGGCCGTGGTGTTGCGGCTGCTGCTCCGGTCCGTGCTGCTGTCCCGGCTGTTGCCCCGGCTGTTGACCGTGCTGCGGCTGCCCGCCGGGCTGAGCCCCCGGCTGGCCTTGGCCACGACGGCGCCCGCGGCCGCCGCGCCGCCGCCGGCGACGGCGTTTCTCCGGTGCCCCCTGCGCGCCCGGCTGTTGCGGCGACGGGTGCGCCGACGGCTGCGACGCCGGCGCGGCGATTGTCGGCGCGGCCGCCGCCGATGGCGCCGCCGATGCTGGTGCCGAAGGCGCCGCTGCAGCCGCCTGCGGTGCGCCGGCAACGGGAGCGGCGGGGGCGGCGCCCCTGACGTCGATACCGGGGATCTTCTTGCCGGTCAGCCGCTCGATGGCGTCGACGTATTTGCCGTCCTGGGGCGTTGCCACGGTGAAGGCGCGGCCGACGAGGCCGGCCCGACCGGTGCGCCCGATGCGGTGGATGTAGTCCTCGGCGTGGGTCGGCACGTCGAAATTGAAGACATGGCTCATCGCCGGGATGTCGAGGCCGCGGGCGGCGACGTCGGAGCACACCAGCAGCCTGATGGCACCCGAGCGGAACTTGTCCAGGGTCTCGGTGCGCACCGGCTGCGGCATATCGCCGTGCAGCCGCGCGGCGTCGAAGCCGTGGCGGAGAAGCGACCGGAAGACCACGTCGACGTCGCGCTTACGGTTGCAGAAGATCAGCGCGTTCTTGACGTTCTCGCGGCGGATCAGGTCGCGGAGCGCGGCCCGCTTCTCCTTCTGGCCGCCGCCGGGCTTGCGGCCATCCTTGTGGGTGACCATGACGATGCCCTGGACGACGGTCTCGGCCGCCGTCGCCGGCGGCGACACGTGGATCTCCTTCGGGTTGATCAGGAACTTGTCGGCGAGGCGGCGGATCTCGGGCGGCATGGTCGCCGAGAAAAACAGGGTGGTGCGCATCTTCGGCAGCAGCCCGACGATCTTCTCGACGTCCGGGATAAAGCCCATGTCGAGCATGCGGTCGGATTCGTCGATGACCAGGATCTTGACGTCGTGCATCAACAGGTGCCCGCGCCCGAACAGGTCCAGCAGCCGCCCCGGCGTCGCGATCAGCACGTCAACGCCGCGCTCGATCACCTTGACCTGCTCGCCCATGGTATGGCCGCCGATCAGCAGCGCCTTGGTCAGCTTGTGGTACTTGCCGTAGGTCTCGAAGCTCTGCGCCACCTGGGCGGCGAGCTCGCGGGTCGGCTCCAGGATCAGCGACCGCGGCATCCGCGCCTTGGCTTGGCCGGAGGCCAGGATATCGATCATCGGCAGCGTGAACCCAGCGGTCTTGCCGGTGCCGGTCTGGGCGCAGCCGAGGATGTCGCGGCCCATCAGCACCAGCGGGATCGCCTGTTTCTGGATCGGCGTCGGTTCGGTGTAGCCGGCGTCGGCGACGGCATGCAGGACTTCGTCGCTCAAGCCGAGGTCAGCGAAGCTCATTCTTGATGCATCTTCGGGGCGGGGGCAGGTGCGGCCGCCCGGTTTTTGTCGAGGTGTGTCAATTCGGCGGGAGTTTAGGCGATGGCCGGGCCAAGTCAATGGCCGAGGCCGGGACGCTGGCGGGCGCGCTGCCAAGGATTCCGGCGATCTTGGCCCTTGCTTGGCCGCCCCGCGGCGATCGGCTACGGTGGCGCGACCGCCCGCACAGCCGCCCGAAGGGAGCGATTTGCGATGCTGATCAAGGCCGATCAGTCGTGCCTGATCGTGATCGACGTCCAGGAACGCCTGGTGCCGGCGATGCAGGCGCCGGCCCGCGTCATCCGCAACACCCAGACCCTGATGACGGCGGCCAAGAAGCTCGCCATCCCGATCCTGCTCACCGAGCAGTACCCGAAGGGCCTCGGCCACATCGTGCCGGAGCTGCGCGAGCTCGCCAAGGCGGGCACGGTGATCAAAAAGATGCACTTCAGTTGCATGAACGAGAAGCCGTTCGCCGCCCGCTTCAAGGCGCTCGGCCGCCGCCAGGCGGTGATCGTCGGCATGGAGGCCCACATCTGCGTCATGCAGACCGGCGTCGATCTGATGGAGCAGGGCTACGAAATCTTCGTTGTCACCGACGCCACCTCGTCGCGCACGCCGGAGAGCGAGAAGGCCTGCCTCGACCGCCTCGGCGCCGCCGGCGCCGGCATCGTCACCACCGAGATGGTGGTGTTCGAATGGCTCGGCCGCGCCGGCACGCCGGAGTTCAAGGAACTCCTCTCCATGATCAAGTGACGGCCGGGCGATGGCAAAAGCGAAAAAGACGCCGCTGATCCTGCTGCCGGGATTGTTGTGCGACGCCGCGCTGTGGGGGCATCAGACCGAAACCCTCGCCGACGTCGCCGACACGACCGTCGCCGATCTGACCCACGACGACACCATCGCCGCCATGGCGGCGCGAGTGCTGAAGGCGGAGCCCGGGAAGTTTGCCCTCGCCGGGCTCAGCATGGGCGGCTACGTGGCGCAGGAGATCATGCGCCAGGCACCCGCCCGGGTGACGCGGCTGGCGCTGATCGATACCTCGTCGCGCGCCGACGACGAGGCGCAGCGCAGCCGCCGCTACGCATTGCTGAGCCAGCTCGAGCACGGCGATTTCAAAGGCGTCACCACGCGGCTTTTGCCGCTGCTCATCCACCGCGACCGGCTGGCCGACGAGGCGCTCATCGGCGTCGTCCGCGCCTCGGCCGCGCACGTCGGCAGGGACGCCTACCGCCGCCAGCAGCACGCCATCCTCGGCCGCCCCGACGGCCGCCAGGACCTGAGGAAGATCACGTGCCCGACGCTGATCCTGTGCGGCCGCCAGGACGCCTTGACGCCCTTGCCGTTGCATG
>DASWGT010000160.1:0-18135 GCA_036393575.1 Rhodospirillales bacterium
CGTTTCGGTCTTGGAATAGGTGGTGCCGACGGCGAAGTTGCGGAACGAGAACAGCCACAGCAGCAGGATCGTGAACACGATCTGCGACAGTCCGCCGAGGAAGCAGAACAGCAGGAACTTCGGATTCGGCGCCGGGAGGGGCAAGCCGCCGAATGCCGCCAGCCCCCAGCAGTAGACGACCGCGAACGGCCAGGCGTAGAAAAACCGCACGTAGGCGGCGCCGGCCGTCGACAGCCGCGACTTCAGGTGCTTCTGCAGCGCCGATCGCAGGTTCTGGAAGAACGCGCCGGCGACGGTGAGGGGAATCCAGAGTTCGACCATGGGGCAGGACTATAGCCACGGCCCTTTGCCCCGTCACTTTCAATTCGCCGCGGCGTTTCGGACTTCCTCGACCGGGCGGCAACGGAGGGCATCGTCCGTCGCGGCGCTCAAACCAATCGCCCGACCACGGACTCGCCAGCCGCCAGGAAAGCCCGAATCAGGCGCGCGTTTCGCCGCTCCTTCAGGCAGGCGAGCTGGCGGTCCATGCGCACGTCGATGTCGCTAATTCGCACGCACCGCAGTCGCTGATCGGGCGCAAGGCCGCGCTCGCCGATCACGCCGATGCCAAGTCCTTGCGCAATCGCCTCGCGGAAGGCGTCCCGGTTATTGATCTCGATCCTGACGTTGGGCGCTAGAGTTGCCTTGGCGCAGGCTGTCTCGAACAAGAGCCGCGTGACGGAGCCAACTTCTCTCATGATCACGGGCTCGCCGGCCAGTTCGCGGAACCGCACGCTATTGCGCCTTGCCCAGGGGTGATTCCTGTGGACGTAGAGGACCAGGGTCCTGGACGCGAAGTCGACGTAGTGGAACCGGTTGTCGCGTTCGCTGGAGGCCAGCATCGCCACGTCGGCTCGGAAGTCCAACAGGGACTTCGTCGCCGTCTCCGAGTTGCAAATGGTGAGCGAGATGCTGACGCCGGGATACTCGCGTGCGAAGGCGTGCACGGCGTGGATCACGTCGATCGGGCCGACGGCGCTGACACGCAGGTGTCCGGTGCCGAGCCGGCTGGCGGTCTGGAGCAGTTCCGTCGCTTCATCGGCCGGGGCGAACACCCGCTCGGTGATCGCCAGCAACGACTTGCCGACCTCGCTCAGTTCCACCCGCCGGCCGCGGCGGTAGAAGAGTTCGACGCCATACTGGTCCTCAAGTTCGCCGACCTGGCGGGTGATCGTCGGCTGGCTTAGGTTGAGACGCTTGGCGGCGCCGGTGAAACTGCCGGCGAGCGCCACCGCTTGGAATGACCGGAGCTGGGTGAAGTGCATAGTTAATTTCTATTTCAATAATAGAAATTTGATATTTGTTCTATAGTAATGCCTGCGCCATCATTTCGTCCAGCGCGTCCGGACCGAACAAGGCGGAAATTGCCGCGTAGTCGGACCGATCACATGGTCCGAGCCGGCCGCGCCAGGGGCAGGAACGAATGGGCGAAGCAGCATCCGTGCAGCCGGCCGGAGCTCAGCCGATGGATCAGCCGACGGTCGGCGGCGACATCGCTACTGGCGCCGCATGCGTGGTTGGCGCCGTGATCGGCGATTTCGTTCTGGTGCCGCACGGCGTCTATGTTCCCGCATCGGTCGCCGGAACGCTCGATTCGCCGGCGGTTATGCCTCTCATCATGTTTACGGCGCTCGGGCTTTTGGGCGCCGTTCTGCTTGCCAAGGCGTTGGAGGCGCGCCATGCCGCCGCGGACGCTGCCGCAAGGTCCACCGACGACTGGCGGCGGGCCGGCGGCATGCTGGCGATCAGCGCCCTCTATCTCGGCGCGATCTTCGTGGTCGGCTTGCCGATCGCCTCGGCCATCGGCCTGTTTGCCGCCCTCTGGTACTTCGGAGAGAGGAAGTGGGGCCTGATGTTGCTGGTCGCGATCATCACGCCAGCGGCGCTGTGGCTGTTCTTCGTGTACGTCGTAAATGTCTCCATGCCGCGGGCGATCTTCGAGCTGGTGGATGTCGATGGGATCGGCGCCGAAGCGATGTGGAGGACGGTCGCGTGAACCTGGAAGCCCTGCTCTCTGCATCGGCATTGCTTGCCGACTGGAAAGTGCTCCTCGGCGTCGTGGCCGGAGTCGGTGTCGGCATGGTGGTTGCGATTACCCCCGGTCTGACCGGAGTGATGGCCGTGGCGTTGGCGTTGCCGTTCACCTTCTTCCTCGATTCAACGACGTCCATCGGCATTCTTCTCGGGATTTACGTCACCTCCCTCTATGGCGGATCCGTCACCGCCATCATGATCGCAACACCGGGCACGCCCAACGCCGCCGCCACCCTTCTCGATGGATATCCGATGGCGCGCCAGGGCCGGGCTCGCGAGGCGCTGGAGATGGCGCTCTATGCCTCGCTCACCGGAGGGCTGATCTCGACCGTCATAGCGCTAGCGATCTTCCCGATCGTCGCCACCTTCGCGCTCAGCTTCGGGCCGCCCCAGATGTTCGCTCTGATCGTGTTCTCCATCACCATCATCGCCGGCGTTTCGGGAGCGTCGCTGGTCAAGGGCTTCATCGCCGCGGTCCTCGGCTTCCTGGTGGCGATGATCGGCCAGGACGTCATCCATGGCTCGAGCCGGATGACCTTCGGCTCGTCAGAACTGCTGGCCGGCCTGCACATCCTGCCGGTGATGATCGGCTTGTTCACGGTCCCGGAGATCATCATCCGTTGCGTCGAATCCCGCGGTGTCCGCCTGCAGGCGTTCAAGGGCGACCTCGGTCCCGGGTTGATGCTCAACCAGTATCTGCGGCTGTGGCCGACGTATCTGCGCTCCTCATGCATCGGCTCCCTGGTCGGCGCGCTGCCGGGGATCGGCGGCAGCCCGGCGGCATTCCTCAGTTACTTCATGGCGCAGCGAGTCGATCCCCATCCGGAGCGGTTCGGCACCGGCGCGATCGAGGGCGTCGCGGCCGCCGAGTCTGGAAATAATTCGGTCTGCGGTCCGGCTCTCGTGCCGATGATGAGTCTGGGAATCCCCGGCGACACCACGACCGCCATCATCATGGGAGCGTTGATCATCCACGGACTGGCGCCGGGGCCGATGCTGTTCGCCTCGCAGCCCGAATTCGTCTATGTGGTATTCCTTTTGCTATTCGTCTGCCTGATCGTCCTGTTGCCGGCCGGCTTGTTGGCAATCCGTTTCGCCGGACTGGTCGCCAAGGTGCGGCCGCAAATCCTATTCCCGGTCGTCCTCGTGCTGGCGGCCTTCGGCGCCTACGCGATTCGCAACAGTCCCGCCGACGTGGTGTCGATGTTCGCCATCGGCGCCCTCGGGTTCTTCATGCGCATTCAGGCGATCCCGGCGGCGCCGTTCGCGATCGCCTTCATTCTCGGCCCGCTGCTGGAGGAAAACTTCCGGCGCTCGATGCTGATGTCCGGCGGATCGTCGGCGATCTTCTTCGAGTCCGCCCTGTCGGTGACCTTCCTGGTGCTGGCAGTCGCGAGCGCTATCGCGACCGTCTTCGCCCATCGCCGTATCGCGGGCTTCACGAAACTCACGTCCGGGTAATCGATATCACAACGTAGGAGGCGTCCATGAAAAGTTCTATCCATCGTATCCTGACTGCCGTGCTTGCGGCGATCATGGTAACCGGGGCGGGCGCGGTTCGCGCCGAATACCCCGAGAAACCGGTCCAAATCGTCGTGCCGTACGGACCGGGAGGTTCCACCGACCTCGCCCTGCGCGCGCTGAGCAGCGTCATCCACGAATATCTCGGCCAGCCGGTGGTGGTGCTCAACAAGACCGGCGGCGGCGGCGCCGTCGGGGTCGTTTACGGCCTCAAGCAGAAGCCGGATGGCTATGTGCTGATGGGCGGCGCCATCGGCGCCCACGTCCTGACCCCCGCCGCCAACAAGGCGGCCGGCTACGGTCCCGGCGATTTCACGCCGATCGCCATGACCCAGTTGAACCCCAATGTCTTCGTGGTCAAGGCGGACTCCCCTTATAAGAGCATCAAGGACGTCATCGAAGCCATCAAGGCAAACCCGGGAAAATTCAAGCAATCGAACCCCGGACCGGGGAGCATCCACAACTTCGGCTTCAACCTGTTGATGGATGCCGCCGGAATCCCTTCGAAATCCGTGATCTCGGTGCCATTCAAGGGCGGCGCCGCGTCGGCCGCGGCGTTGCTCGGGGGGCACGTGGACTTCCATCAAACCAACCTGACCAACGTCATCGAGCTGATCAAAGGCGGAAAGCTGCGGGCGCTCGCCGTCACGTCGCCGCAGCGCCTCAAGCTGCTTCCCGACGTCCCGACCTACGCCGAGCTCGGCTACCCGGGCGTCGACATCTACGGGTGGCGGGGCGTGATCGGCCCGAAGGGCTTGCCGCAGGAGATCGTCGACAAGTGGGCGGCCGCGATCAAGAAGACCCAGGGGTCGAAAGCATGGACAGGACTCGTGACCAAGCTTGGCGACGAGCCGACGTACATGGGGCCGAAAGAGTTCAAGGACCACATCGACAAGGGCTTCGTCAAATACCGCAAGATGGCGAAGGACCTGGGGATCCTCGTCGAGTAACGCCGATCGCGGCGCCAACGGTAATCTCGCGACGGCCCGTATGGATAGTCCGTCGGGGCGGGAAGGCGCGCCTCCGTTGATCGTGCGGATGATCGCTTGAAAGGAATTGCGATGGAGCTTCAACGCATGCCCAACCTTCTGTTCGTGCTGGCGGACCAGCTGCGCGCATCTTCCGTCGGTTTCGCCGGCGAGGAGAGGGTGCGCACCCCGACGCTCGACCGGCTGTCGGCGGAGGGTACAACCTTCAAGAACGCAGTCTCCATGCTTCCCGTGTGCGGCCCGTACCGCGGCGCGTTGCTGACCGGTCGCACGCCAGTGTCCACCGGCCTTGTCCTCAACGACATCGCGCTCAAGACCACCGAGGTGAGCATCGGCCATTGCTTCAAGGCCGGCGGCTACCGGACCGCTTACGTCGGCAAGTGGCATCTGGACGGGCCTGATCGTCGGGCGCCGGTGCCGCCGGGACCGCGCCGGCAGGGGTTCGACTACTGGATGGCCGCCAACTTCGACCACAACTACAACGCCTCCCATTACACCGACAACGACGGCAACCTCCGCGTCTGGGACGGGTGGGACGCCGAGGCGCAGACCACTCACGTAATCGATTACCTGGCCGCCCGCGACAGCGACGATCCGTTCTGCGTGTTCCTGTCGTGGGGTCCGCCGCATCATCCCTACCGGCTTGTCGCCCAACACTATCTCGACATGTACGACGCCGCCGCCATCGAGGGACGGCCCAATTGCCCGGACGTTCCGCGCCAGGACCTTAAGGGGTATTACGCCCAGACCACATTCCTCGACGACCAACTGGCGCGCCTTCTGGCCGCCCTCGATGATATGGGCCTCGCAGAAGACACCATCGTCGTCTTCACCTCCGACCACGGCGACATGCATGGTAGCCACGGCGTCTATAAGAAGCAGTGGCCGTGGAGTGAGGCACTGAAGGTGCCCTTTGTGCTGCGCTACCCGCGGGCGGTCGCGGCGGGACTAGAGATTGCTGCGCCGATCAACGTCATCGACGTGATGCCGACGTTGCTCGGCCTCGCCGGCCTGCCGATCCCCGATTGCGTCGAGGGCGTCGATTTGTCATCCCTCGTGGCCGGCCGAAGAGGGACGGCTCCGGAATCGGTGCTGATCATGAACCCGTGTCCGTTCAGCATCGGTGACCCGCGCGGCGACGACCAATACCCCGACTTCCGCGGCATGCGTCTGGAGTACCGGGGCGTGGTCAGCGATCGCTACACCTACGTGCGCACCATCGATCGGCCGTGGCTGCTTTACGACAATCTCGGAGATCCCTACCAGATGGACAATCTCGTCGACGACCCGGGCAAGGCCGGGCTGCGCGATCGGCTGGAGGCCATGATGGCGGGTCACCAGGGCCGGATCGGCGACGAGTTCCTTCCACGCGAGGCCTATTACCGGCGCTTCGGCATCACCATCGACCATCGGGGCAAGGTCAAGGGAATCGTCGAAAACATGTACGACCGCCTGGGCTAAGTCGCCGGGCGCTCGGGGCGCGCGGGTCGCAAGAGGAAAGGATGCGCGATGACGACTGACTCTTCGACCGCCGGCGACGGGATCGCACGACTGGGCGAGCGCTTGTTCACCATGGTTGTCTACGCCGACACCCACGTCAACCAGGCGGAAGACCGGTCGATGTCGCCGCACCTCGTCAACCGGCTCGCCAATGCCCGCTTGCGTTACGTCGTCAACGAGATCAATGCAGTCGGCCCGGACTTCGTTATCCACCTGGGCGACCTGGTACATCCGGTGCCGGTGATGGCCATCTATGCCGATGCCGCCGCCCGGTTTCTCGAACAGACCAAACTGCTCGCCTGTCCGCAGTATCTGGTGCCCGGCAACCACGACGTCGGCGACAAGCCGATCAAATGGGGGCCGGCCGGCGTCGTCTGCGACGATCACCTTGCGTTGTGGGAAAAATATTTCGGCCGACACTTTTACGCATTCGATCACAAGGGCTGCCATTTCGTGGTCGTCAACGCGCAAATCATAAACTCCGGCCTGCGGGCAGAGGGCCAGCAGCGGACGTGGCTCGAGGCCGACCTCGCCGATAACCGGGAGAAGCGCATCTTCCTCAACATCCACTATCCGCCGTTCCTAACCGATCCCGACGAGCCCGAGCACTATGACAACATCGGCGAGCCCGGGCGAACGTGGCTGCTGGGATTGCTCGAGCGTTATCGGGTGGAAGCGCTGTTCGCCGGTCACGTGCACAATTTCTGGTACAACCGTTTCGCCGACACGCAATGCTACATCCTGCCCTCGACGGCGTTCGTACGCCACGATTACAGCGAGATGTACCGTATCGAGCCGGGCCCGGAGCACGGACGCAACGATGCCGCCAAGCTGGGCTACTTCGTGGTCGACGTCCACCAGCGCGGCCACCTGTGCCATCCGGTGAGGACGTTCGGTCGTACGCTGCCTCCCGACGATCCGGCGCCGGCGGTGGCGGAGCGGGTCCGCCGCGTCCACCCGATGGCCAACCGCCGCGCGGCGGTCGGCTTCGACCTCCGGCAATCATGGGCGGATATTGTCGAGATTCCGCCAAGCGGGGGCTTGGACGAGTTCGCCCGCAAGAGGGTTCGCAATGACTATCCGCTTTTCGCGTTCTGGGAGATGGGAGTCCGCCGCCTGCGCCTACCGCTCGAGGACTTAGTCGATCCCCGGATTCGTTCGCGCATGACCGAGCTGCGGCGCTTGGGGCACCTGTTCACGGTGTTCTCCTTCGAGATTCCGGACGGAGAGATGCAGCGGGCGCTCAAGGAGCATTCGGCGTTGGTCGAGGGTTGGGAGATCGGCTTCGCCTGGGATGACCTCGGTGAAATCTGCAAGCGCGTCCGTTCAATCAAAAAGGACATTTCCGTTCCGGTCTTTCTTTCGAAGCTGCGCTCCAAGGAGGACCTGGAATCAGACGGCCAACGGTACTACCACGTCATCAGTCATGGATTTGTCGTGAGCGAATGCGACCTGTTGCGCGGCGTCCTCGATGGGCCCGGGCGCGGCACCGTGGATGGGTTCGTGTTTCGCGTCGTCTATGATCGCTCGCCATGGCAGGACATCCAGGCGATCGGCAAGATCGTGTCGGAGCTTGGCACGCTGGCCAGCATTCACGTCCGGCTGGCCACCGCCAGCCCCGCGGACACCGCGCTCGATGATCTCAGACACGCCAGCCGCATCGCCGAAACTATCGTCGCCGCCGAGACGACAACGGGCGTTCACGCCTTCATCGATACGTTTGCCGATGTCGACCGCGGCTACTTTGTGCGTTCCGGCGTCGTTGACCGGCGGTTCAATCCGCGGCTCGCCGCCCGCGTCGCCCGCCATCTGATGGCAGCCTTGAACCGCACTGCGGAGCCGTTACGGGCGCAGTCGAGAACCGCGAACGAGAGCGCCACGGTGATTCGAATCTCCGGCGATTCCGTGGCTTACTCCTTGATCCTTCCGGACCGCGCAATGGTGGCGGCGGGCGGC
Organism: Rhodospirillales bacterium; assembly: GCA_036393575.1. Taxonomy (GTDB): domain Bacteria; phylum Pseudomonadota; class Alphaproteobacteria; order Rhodospirillales; family Casp-alpha2; genus JACPJY01. The sequence goes on from DASWGT010000160.1 coordinate 8,040, forward strand.
CTCGACTTGGAGGCCGCGGCCGACGGCGAGGAAATTGAGCTCGTTCACCTGGAGACGGGAGAAATCGCGCGCTTGCGGTGCGTAAAGCCAAGCCCGGGCAAGGCCGCCCGTCTCGACCGGGAGGCGATCATTTCGGCGCCGACCTTGGCAATCAGGGGCGTGTAGATCTCCGGCGCATTATCTTGGCGCACCCGTAAGGCGGATGCGGGGCAGCAAATTGTGAGGTCCGGTACCCTGGGTCTCGGCGGGCCCTTGGGAGCGCCGTTTGCGCGTGTCGGCGCCAGCAATTACGATCGCGGCTTCGCTACGCCAACGAAAGGGAACGCTTTGGCCGCGCAACTGCCGAAAAAAGCCAGGATCGTGATCATCGGCGGCGGGGTCATCGGCTGCTCCGTCGCCTATCACCTGACCAAGATCGGCTGGAGCGACGTGGTGCTGTTGGAGCGCAAGAAGCTCACCTCAGGCACCACCTGGCACGCCGCCGGGCTGATCGGACAGCTCCGCGACAACCGCGACATGACCAAGCTCGCCAAGTACACGGCCGACCTCTATGCCTCGCTCGAGGCCGAGACCGGGCAGGCCACCGGCTACAAGCGCAACGGCTCGCTCTCCATCGCCACCAACGAAGGCCGGATGGAGGACCTGAAGCGCCGCGCCGACATGGCCAAAGTGTTCGGGCTCAAGGTCGACGTCGTCGGCCCCGAAGAGTGCAAGGCGCGCTACCCGCTGATCGACGTCTCCGACGTCATCGGCGGCATCTTCCTGCCGTCCGACGGCCAGGCCAACCCGATCGACGTGACCATGGCGCTGGCCAAGGGCGCCCGCGCCGGCGGCGCGCAAATCTTCGAAGACACCAAGGTCACCGCCATCCTGCACTCGGACGGCCGCGTCGGCGGCGTTTCCACCGCGGCCGGCGACATTGCCGCCGACTACGTGGTGCTGGCCGCCGGCATGTGGAGCCGCGACATCGCCGCCACCGTCGGCATTAGCGTGCCGCTGCACGCCTGCGAGCATTTCTACATCCTCACCGAGCCGTTTGCCGGCGTGACGCCGGACCTGCCGGTGTTCCGGGATTACGACTCGCATGCGTACTACAAGGAGGACGCCGGCAAGATGCTGCTCGGCGCCTTCGAGCCGAACGCCAAGCCGTGGGGCATGGACGGCATCCCCGAGGATTTCTGCTTCGACCAGCTGCCCGACGACTTCGGGCATTTCGAGCCGATCCTCGAGATGGCGCTGAAGCGCATGCCGGCCTTGGCCTCGGCCGGCATCCAGACGTTCTTCTGCGGGCCGGAAAGCTTCACCCCCGACAACCGCTATCACATCGGCGAGGCGCCGGGGCTGAAGGGCCTGTTCGTCGCCGCCGGCATGAACTCGATCGGCATCCAGTCGGCCGGCGGGGTGGGGTGGGCGCTAGCTCAGTGGATGCGCGACGACCGGCCGCCGATGGACCTGTGGACGGTCGACGTGCGCCGCAACCTGCCGTTCCAGATGGACCGCCGATACTTGCGCGAGCGGGTTACCGAATCGCTGGGACGCCTGTATGCGGTGCACTGGCCGTATTACCAGTTCCGCACCGCCCGCGGCGTGCGCAAGTCGCCGCTGCACGACAAGCTAGCCGCCCGCGGCGCCTGCTTCGGCGAGATGCGCGGCTGGGAGCGCCCCAACTGGTACGCGCCGGCCGGCGTCAAGCCGGAGTATGAATACAGCTTCGGCCGCCAGAATTGGTTCGAGCACTCGGCGGCCGAGCACAAGGCGGCGCGCCAGGCGGTGGCGCTGTTCGACCAGACCTCGTTCGCCAAGTTCACCCTCGAGGGCGGCGACGCCGAATCCGTGCTCAACCGCGTATCGGCCAACAACGTCGCGCAGGCCCCCGGCCGCGTCGTCTACACCCAGTGGCTCAACGACCAGGGTGGCATCGAGGCCGACCTCACCGTCACCCGCATCGCCCGGGACCGTTTTATGATCGTCACCGGTGCCGCCTCGCAGGTCCGCGATTTCCACTGGCTGAAGGACCACATCCCGGCCGGCGCCGACGCCCGGCTCACCGACGTCACCGACGAGATCGCCGTGCTCGGCGTCATGGGGCCGCGGTCGCGGGAGCTGCTGCAGCGCCTGACCGGCGAATCGCTTGCCAACGACGCGTTTCCGTTCGGCGCGTCGAAGGAAATCCGTTTCGACCATGTGCAGGCCCGCGCTTCGCGCATCACCTACGTCGGCGAGCTCGGCTGGGAGCTCTATGTCGACAACCGACAGGTGCCCGCCTTGTACGACGCCATCGTCGCCGCGGGGACGGAGCTGGGGCTGGTCCACGCCGGCTATCACGCCATGGACTCGCTGCGCATCGAGAAAGCCTATCGCCGCTGGGGCGCCGACATTGCCGACCGCGACACGCCGCTCGAAGCGGGTCTGGGATTCGCCGTCGCCTGGGACAAGAACGGCGGCTTCATCGGCCGCGACGCGCTCATCCGGCAGCGCCAAAGGGGCGTCGTCCGGCGACTAGTGCAATTCGCGCTCGACGATCCGGGACCGCTGCTCTACGGCAACGAGCCGATCTGGCGCGACGGCCGCATCGTCGGCTCGCTGACATCGGGCATGTACGGCCACACGCTGGGCCGCGCCATCGGCCTCGGCTACGTCGAGAACGCGGGCGGCGTCGATCGCGCCTTCGTCGAGGCGGGGACCTACGAGATCGAAGCCGCCGGCGTCCGCTTCGTGGCGCGCGCTTCGCTGCGACCGCTCTACGATCCGAACTCGTCACGCGTTAGGGCCTGAGGCGGCCGCAGCGCGGCGTCCAGCCGCGCCGCGGTTTTTCCTTTGCCCGGAATCGGTTAGCGGCTAAAGTTTACGCAAGAACCCGCGAATTCGTAATCGGGCCGCGACGCTGCCTGTGCTCTTGGGGAAGCGAACGACGGGTTCCAACGCGACCATGAACAAACCGACCAAACAAAAAGCACCGCCCGGCGCCGCCTTGCTGCAACGTCTGCGGACGATGGAGCAGAAAAACGCCCAGGGCTTGTCGTTGATCCTGCTTTCGCTCAGCGCCCTTCCCACCAGCAGCGCCGAGGACAAATTCTGGATCGGCATCGACGAGCTGCTGTGGGGCTACAAGCAGCGCTATGAGGGGGAACTCTACGAGCTGTCGCAGGCCGACCGTGCGCTGCTGATCAAGTTTTCAGAATTCAGCGAGATCGGCATGCTCAGCGACCTCAAGGTCGCGATCCTGCGGCTGATCCAGCAATTCCTGCCGGAGCATTTCGGCTTGGTCGACCAGACCCGGCTGCTCCGCAACATCGACCTGCGCGTCAGATTGGCGAACGCCGTCAAGTTCCTCGAGCACTATGAGAAACAACCGGGCAAGACCGGCGACAAGGGCGTCAAGCTCCGCCCGCTGCAGGAGAGCGACATCGACATGGTGGTCGACGTCAACAAGAAGGTCGGCAACGCGCAGTTCAGCAAGATTTTCGTCCAGCACCAGAAGATCGCCCAGGTCGCGCCCGGAAAGCCGCCGACGCCGGTAATGAACGAATACTTCATCGGCATGGATGCATTGAAGAAGCACGTGTTCACCAACGTCGAGCTGCGCGCGTCCGGCAACCTGTTCAATCAGTTGACGATCACCCTCGACAGGCTGTTGATCGAGGCCTTTCAGGAAGTCAATCCCGAACGCAAACGTTGCTCCATCAATCTCAACGTCGAGAGCGTCTTCACCCGCACCTTCGAGGCCTTCCTTGGCGACGCGGACAGCAAGGCGCTGACCGACATCCTGTTCGAATTCCGCCAAGCCAATATCCTGCAGCACTTCGACGAATTCGAGATCGCCGCCAACCTGATCCGGTCGCGCGGCGGCACCATCGCCATCGATGCCATCTTCGCCGAAACCGTCGGCTTGGTGAACCTGTCGAAACTGCGCGCGGCGGTGGCCAAGGTCTTTTGGCGGCCCGGCGCCGAATCGATGCTCCCCAAGCAGCGTGCCGAAATCAAGAGGATGCAGGACGCCGGCGTGATCTTCGTGATCGCGCGACTCGACGATGAAGTCGGCATCCAGGTCGGCCAGCAACTCGGCATCACGCTGTTCCAGGGATTCCACGTCGACCAGATTCTGAAGACGGCCTAGGCGGGGGGATCGGAAACCGGGCCGATTTCCGCCCTCGGCGACGGGTGGAGTGGGCGCGCCGGTTTTTCTGTCGCTGGCGGCCGTTCTTTTTGGCAAGATAAGACGATGGAAAAAAAGCGAAAACGCGCCGCCGGTTGGCGGGAGTGGGTGAGCTTACCATCCATCGGCGTCGGTTCCATCAAGGCGAAACTGGATACGGGGGCAAGAACATCCGCGCTGCACGCCTTCAACATCGAAACCTATTGGTCGGACGGCGAGCTGTGGGCGCGCTTTTTCGTTCATCCGTATCAAAAGAACGACGCAAGGGAAATCGCCTGCGACGCTAGGATCGAGGACATCCGGATCGTCAGCAACCCGGGGGGCCGTCGGCAAAGGCGCCTGGTCATCCGCACCGACGTCCGTCTCGGCGACGAGACTTGGCCGATCGACCTTAGCCTCACTGACCGCGACGAGATGGGGTTCCGATTGCTGATCGGACGCACGGCCATGCACGGCAACCTGATCGTCGATCCCGACCACTCGTATTTGCTGGGCAAGCGCAAGCGGAAGAAAAAGAAGAGAAAGAAGAAACTCAAACTCAAGGAACGCAAGAAAGCGAAAAAGGCGAAAAAAATAAAAATGCCGAAATGGTCAAGAAAGCCGACGGGCATCGCCCGCCTGATCACCTAGGGGGCCTGGGAGAGGGATCGTGAAGAAGCCAAGCAGCGGCACGGACAAGGAAACCAAGAGGCGGCCAATGAGGATTGTCATGCTGGCCCGCAATCCCAACCTTTACTCGCACCATCGCCTGGTCGAGGCGGCGACCTCGCGCGGCCACGTGATCCAAGTGATCAACACCACTCGTTGCTACATGAACATCACGTCCCACCATCCGCAGGTATTCTATCAGGGCGAGCCGATCGAGAACGTCGACGCGGTGATCCCGCGCATCGGCGCCTCGATCACCTTCTACGGCGCCGCCGTCGTCCGCCAGTTCGAGATGATGGGCGTCTGGTGCCTGAATGAATCGGTGGCCATCGTGCGCTCCCGCGACAAGCTCCGCTCGTTGCAGATTCTGGCGCGCCACGGCATCGGCCTGCCGGTCACCGCGTTCGCCCACGAGACCCGCCGCGCCGACGAGCTGATCGACATGGCCGGCGGCTCGCCGGTGGTGATCAAGCTCCTGGAGGGCACACAGGGCGTCGGCGTGGTGCTGGGCGAGACCCGCGATTCCGCGAAAAGCGTGATCCAGGCCTTCCGCGGCGTCAACGTCAACATCCTGATCCAGGAATACATCAAGGAGGCCGGCGGCGCCGACATCCGCTGCCTGGTGGTCGGCGGCAAAGTGGTGGCGGCGATGCGTCGCCAGGGGCCGGAGGGCGAATTCCGCTCGAACTTGCACCGCGGCGGTTCGGCGACCAAAATCCGGATCACGCCGGAGGAGCGCTCGACCGCAGTACGTGCGGCGCGGCACCTCGGCCTCAACATCTGCGGCGTCGACATGCTGCGTTCGAACCACGGGCCGGTGGTGATGGAGGTCAATTCCTCGCCAGGGTTGGAGGGCATCGAGACCGCCACCGGCGTCGACGTCGCCGGCAAGATCATCGAATTCACCGAGACGCACGCGATGCCCAACAAGACCAGAACCCGGGGGAGGGGCTGACCAATGCAGACGGAACTCGAGATCGGCGGCGTCACCGTCGTTCCGGGGTCGCGGACGACCATCAACTTGCCGGTACCGAACCTGTCGACGGCGGCGCCGATGACCATCCCGGTGCAGGTCATCCACAGCCGCCATGCGGGGCCGAGGCTTTTCGTGTGCGCGGCGCTGCACGGCGACGAGATCAACGGCGTCGAGATCATTCGCCGGTTGATGCGGCTCAGCATCCTCAAGCGCCTGCATGGCACGCTGATCGCGGTGCCGATCGTCAATGTCTTCGGGTTCGTCGCCCAAGAACGCTATCTGCCGGACCGCCGCGACCTCAACCGCTCGTTCCCGGGCTCGTCGAAAGGATCGCTGGCTTCGCGCGTCGCCAACCTGTTCGTCCAGGAAATCGTCGCCCACGCCACCCACGGTATCGACCTCCACACCGGCGCCATCCACCGCACCAACTACCCGCAGATCCGCGCCGACCTCGACGATCCGGAGACGCACCGGCTGGCGGTGTCGTGCGGGGTGCCGCTCCTGATCAACGCCGGCCTGCGCCTGGGCAGCCTGCGTGAAACCGCCGGCCGCTATGGCGTGCCGGTGATGGTCTACGAGGCCGGCGAGGCGCTGCGCTTCGACGAGGACTGCATCCGCATGGGGGTGACGGGGGTGGTCAACCTGATGCGGGCACTCAACATGCTGCCCCACGTGCGCGGCCCGGTGAAGGGACCGAAGCCGCTGTGGATCCGGTCCTCGAGCTGGGAACGCGCGCCGATCAGCGGCGTATTTCGCGCCACCACCGAAGTCGGCGCGGTGGTTACCCGCGGCAAGCAGCTGGCGGTGATCTCGGATCCGTTCGGCGACAACGAGGTCACGGTAAAGGCGCGCAGCGACGGCGTCATCGTCGGCCGCGCCATGCTGCCGGTGGTCAACGAGGGCGACGCGCTCTTCCACCTCGGCCACACCACCGGCACCAAGGCGGCCGCCTACATGCTGGATGCCTACGACCGCAACGAGGACTACCACGACGAGGCGACCTCCGAGTTGAAGGAGGAGCCGCCGATCGTCTGAGCCGCCCGGGCTGTCATCCCGACAAAAAAACGGGGCCGCCGAAGCGGCCCCGAGTCGGACTCCTTGGGGAGGAGAGTGGAGGAGAACGGAGGAGAGTGGAGGAGAGTGAAATCGAATGGCCGTGCTCGCATGGGCCGTGTCCGGGCGGTCGGCCGTCGCCCGGGACCGGCGCCGCTAGCGCAGATAACGGGGAGGCTGCCGGTATACGACGACCACCTGGCCTCGATAGCCGAACCCGAGAATTGCCGCCACGCGGCGCAAGAAGAACTCGAACTGTTTCATTGTGCGTCTCCCGTAGGACCGGAGTTGCCGTGAACCTGTCAGCGCATAAAACAGGGCCTTAGTGACTTTTGCTTGCCCGAATTGTGACTTTCTTGTGATGATTTCGTCCCAACAGGGAGAATTCTTCCGATGGCCACCCGAACCACCGCCCGGCCGACCGCGAAAGGGACGTCCGCGTCCTTCGTCACCCATCTCGAATGCTCGGCCACCGGCGAGCGCCATCCGGCCGGCGCGTTGCACGGCCTGTCCAATGCCGGCGCGCCGCTGTTGGCGCGCTACGACCTGAAGCGCCTCGCGCAAGCCGTCGACAAGGCCGCCATCGCCCGCCGCCCGGCCGACATGTGGCGCTACCGGGAATTCCTGCCGCTTGGGCCGGCCGCGCCGGTCAGCCTCGGCGAGGCGATGACGCCGCTGGTGCCGATGCCGGCCCTTGCGAAACGTTTGGGCGTGGCCGAGGTGCTGATCAAGGACGAGGGCCACCTGCCGACCGGCTCGTTCAAGGCCCGCGGCATGGCGGTCGCCGTCAGCATGGCGCGCGCGCTCGGCGTCACCGCCATCGCCATCCCGACCGCCGGCAACGCCGGGGCGGCGCTGGCCGCCTACGCCAGCCGCGCCGGCATCGAGTCGTACGTGTTCACCCCGGCCGACACCCCGGAGGTGACGGCAAGCGAGATCGCCTATTACGGCGCCAAGGTGTGGCGGGTCGACGGCCTGGTCGGCGACTGCGCCAAGATCGTCGCCGAAGGGACGCGGGAAAAAGGCTGGTTCGAGTTCACGACGCTGAAGGAGCCCTACCGCGTCGAGGGCAAGAAGACCATGGGCCTGGAGATGGCCGAGCAGCTCGGCTGGCGGCTGCCCGACGTGATCTTCTACCCGACCGGCGGCGGCGTCTGCCTGGTCGCCATGTGGAAGGTGTTCCAGGAATTGAACGAGATCGGCTGGCTCGAAGGCCCGCTGCCGCGCATGGTGGCGGTGCAGTCGACCGGCTGCGCGCCGATCGTCAAGGCGTTCGACGCCGGCCAACGCACCGTCGCCGAGCCGTGGGCCGAGGTCACCACCGACATCCACGGCGTGCGGGTGCCGAACCCGCTCGGCGGCGCCCTGGTGCTCGACGTGCTCTACAATTCCGGCGGCTTCGGAACCGCCGTCGACGACGCCGCCGTCCACCGGACGCGCGCCCGCCTCGCCGCCGAGGACGGCCTGCATCTCTGCCCCGAGGGCGCCGCCACCGTGGTGGCCTTGGAGCAAGAACGCGACGCCGGCCGCGTCAAGGCGGGCGACCGGGTGGTGCTGTTCAATTCCGCCAGCGGCCTGAAATCGCCGATGCCGCCGATGACCCGCCGGCTCAAGCCAGGCGTCGTCGATTATTCCAAATTATAGATCGCGACCCCGGCCCGCGGGCTAGGACGGCATGATGCCGCCGCCCGTCACACCACGGTGAGCTTGATCTCGCCGACGCCGTCGACGCCGCCCGCGAGAATGTCGCCGCGTTCGACCGCGCCGACGCCGGCCGGCGTGCCGGAGAAGATCAGATCGCCGGCCTTGAGCTCGAACTGGGTCGAAAGATGGGCGATGATCTCCGGCAGCTTCCAGATCATCTGATTGATGTCGCCGTCCTGGCGGATCTTGCCGTTGACGCTGAGCCAGATGTGGCCCGACTTCGGGTGCCCGACGACGCTCGCCGGATACACCGGCCCCATCGGCGCCGAGTGCTCGAATGCCTTGCCGATGTCCCACGGCTTGCCGGCCTTCTTCGCCTCGCCCTGCAGGTCGCGCCGCGTCATGTCGATGCCGACGGCGTAGCCCCACACCAGGTCCATGGCCTTGCTCTCGGGAATGTCGCTGCCGCCGGTGCCGAGCGCGGCCACCAGCTCGATCTCGTGGTGTACGTTCTTCGATAGCGGCGGATACGGGAACTTGGCGTTGTCCTTCGGCCCCGACGGCAGGATGTTGTCGGGGAACTTCTGGAAGAAGAACGGCAGCTCGCGGTCCGGGTCGTGGCCCATTTCGCGGGAATGCTCGGCGTAGTTGCGTCCGACGCAATAAAGCCGGTGCACCGGGAATTTGTCCTTGGTGCCGTTGACGGCGACGGCGGGCACCGGGCATTGCGAGATGACGTAGGCCATGGGCGTATCGACTCCGTTCTCGGAAATGAAGGGTGAGGGGGAATTGTAGCGGCCGCCCCCGGGGTTCGACCACGACATTTTTTTGTGCCAACGGCGATCAATGCCGATGCCCGGCGGGGCCCGCAAACCGCCCTTTCGGGCCGGGGCAAATCTGCTATACCTGAACCGGCCCCGGGAACGGTGTCCACCGCCGGGGGTGGGCGGCGTCTTGATAGAGAGCAGTGGGCGATGAACGGCAACCATCCGGAAATCCGCGAGGCGGTGGCGGCGCTGTGCGCCGGCTTCCCCGGCGAATATTGGCGCAAGCTCGACCGCGAGCGGGCGTATCCGACGGAGTTCGTGCGTGCGCTCACCGACGCCGGCTATCTGGCGGTGCTGATCCCCGAGAAGTACGGCGGCAGCGGCCTCGGCATCTCGGAGGCGGCCGCCATCCTGGAGGAGATCCACAAGTCCGGGTGCAACGGCGGCGCCTGTCACGCCCAGATGTACATCATGGGCACCGTGCTGAGGCACGGCTCCGAGAAGCAGAAAAAGAAATACCTGCCGAAGATCGCCTCGGGCGAGTTGCGCCTGCAGGCGTTCGGCGTCACCGAGCCGACCAGCGGCACCGACACCAGCCGCATTCGCACCACCGCCAAGCGCGTGGGCGATCATTACGTCATCAACGGCCAGAAGGTGTGGACGTCGAGGGCCGAGCACTCGGACCTGATGCTGGTGCTGGCGCGCACCAGCCCCCGCGAATCCGGCAACAAGCCGCACGAAGGCATCAGCGTGTTCCTGGTCGAGATGCGCCAAGCGCTGGGCAAGGGGCTCTCCATCAAGCCGCTGCGCGCCATGATCAACCACGCCACCACCGAGGTGTTCTTCGACGAT
>DASWGT010000161.1:0-1798 GCA_036393575.1 Rhodospirillales bacterium
ACGCCGCGTGCGGCCGGAAGCGGTCACTCTGCTGCTGGCCCGTTAGCAATACGGTCATCAAGCCTCGCGCGGGGGAGATGCGCAAACGGTGGTTTCTGGTAGGCTGGCCGCTGGTCGGTCCAGCTTTCCAGGGGGTGTTCCTTGAGAGTTTTTGCTTTCCGTGCGTTCGCCGCCGTCTTCCTTGGCGCGGCCGCGCTGGCCGGCCCGGCCTCAGCGCAATACTCGGCCTTCTACGCCGCCACCCCGCAGGAAATGGCCGGAACCCCCGGCACCGTTATCCGCTGGGAGCCGCTGGAAAGCGTCCCGTTTGGGATGAAGGCCTATCGCGTGCTCTACCGGTCCACCGGGCTTCAGGGCGAGCCGATCGCCGTCTCCGGGGTCGTGGTTGTGCCGGACACCGACCCGGCCGGCATCAACGGGGTCGTGGCATGGGCGCACCCGACCACCGGCGTCGCCGACAAGTGCGCGCCGTCCCTGTCGATCGTGTTCGACGTGCTGAAGACCATCCCCGGTCTCGATCAAATGGTGAAGCGCGGATACGTCGTTGCCTCCACCGATTATCCCGGGCTCGGCACCGCCGGTGAGCACCCTTACCTCGTCGGGATCAGCGAGGCGAGGGCGGTTCTCGATTCGGTGCGGGCGGCGCGCCAGATTGCCGGCCCGACGGCGAGCAACCGGTTCGCAGTCTGGGGCCACTCGCAGGGCGGCCACGCGGCGTTGTGGACCGGCGAACTCGCCGGCAAGTATGCGCCTGACCTCAAGCTGGTCGGCGTTGCGGCGGCGGCGCCGGCAAGCCTGCTCGGCGAACTGTTCGACGACGATCTCGGCACCGACGCCGGCAAGGGGCTGACGGCGCTGACGCTCTGGTCGTGGTCGCGGATTTACGATCTCGACCTCGGGACCATCGTCGAGCCCGAGGATATTTCGTCGGTTGCCGCGATCGGCGGCCAGTGTCTCGCCGGCTTCACGGACCTGGTGACCGACGCCGCCGCGCTCGGCCAGATCAACAGCGGCAAGTTCATGTTTTCCGATCCCGTAACGACGCCACCGTGGTCGACTATCATCACCGAGAACACGCCGGGCAAACTGGCCGCCGGGGCGCCGGTGTTCATCGCGCAGGGCAACCGCGACACGGTCGTCGATCAGCCGGTGACCAAGCAGTTCGCGATCGAGCTTTGTAATCAGGGGACGGCCGTAGTCTTCCACGAGGTGACCGACGCGACGCACACCGTCATCGCCGATGTCAGCGCGGCGGCGGCGGTGGAATGGATGGCGGCGCGGTTCGCGGGTGAGCCGGCCCCGACGAATTGTATCAAGAACTAACGATCCGCCGGCGCCGTCGAAACGCGGGTGCGTTACCGCAGGGTGTAGGTCGGCCAGATTCGATAGTCTTGTCAATCAGTTAGGTTCCTAGGCGTCTGTCCACAGGGCTGCGATTTTTGCGGTCGTGACATGATTGGGGCAGGGTGTTAGAAACCGCCCCTCCCGCTGTTATTGCAGCGCAATATCAGGGTCCATCAATGGCCACCGACCTGCCCGGCTCGCACGGAGCCGCAGCCCCGGCCAACGGAAACGGACACCCTACCCCAGCCAGCACCGGCAGGCTCGCGCTGACCATCGGCGCGATCGGCGTCGTCTACGGCGATATCGGCACCAGCCCGCTCTACGCGGTGCGCGAGGCGGTCAACGCCGCCGTCGGCCCGGAAGGGGCGATAACCCAGGACGTTATCCTTGGCCTGTTGTCGCTGATCTTCTGGGCCCTGATCATCGTCGTCACGTTCAAGTACATCGCGCTGCT
>DASWGT010000162.1:0-2112 GCA_036393575.1 Rhodospirillales bacterium
CGCACGTTGTCCGGCAGCGTCGCCGTCCAGGCCATGACCGGAGCATCGATGAACGCGCCAACAAGGACGACCAGCCCGAGCCCGACGAGAATCGTCGCCGCAAACCGACCCCACGCCGGCGGCGGCTGAGCGGCGCTTGCCGTCCTGACCCGGCGCGCGACCGGCCTGAGATTCTCCGCAAGCCGCGACTGCACATTCTTCGCGAAACTCACTCCACCGGTCCCTCAACTACAAACAGATGAATCTCGACCGAACGCATCTTGCGCGGATTGAACCCGTCGACGCGACCGCGATCGGCCACGGCAAGACCCAGATCGTCGGCGCGCTGCCGGAACGACGCGATCTGGCTTCGGTCGACGGCGGCGACGCGGCATCCGGTTGTATTCAGGAAATCCGCCGCCGCCCAGGCATCGACCAGTCGCGTTCCTCGTCCGAGTACAAATACCATGCTCTCTTCGGCATGTCCGGCCACCGCATAGTCCGGGGCGTCACACGGCAATGACACCGCCGCCAGGCGCTCCGCGACCCGCAGGCTGCTGAAGCCGGGAAGAATTGCACCAAAGAGGCCGAGGTAGATGAAGATAACGGTGACGACCGACAGTATGGCGGAGGCCACCATGCGGTCGCGATGCAGCCAGGACCAGGTCACCGGTCCGAGAACGGCGGCGACCGCGAACGCGGCGATGGCGAGCCACGGGACCGTGCCTTCGAGAAGGTAGAACGCAATCGGAACCGCGACCGCGATCGCCGGGGGCCAGACCAGCGGGCCCAGCGAATAGAACCAGCTGATCTTGCCGGTGATCCGCGCCGTCCCGACATCGATCGCGGCAGCGGCCAGGATCGCAATGGCCGGAATCGACGGCAGGATGTTCTGCGGCGTCTTGGCAGTGACCAGCTCGGCCGCAAACCAGAGCGGCGCTCCGAGTGCCAGTGAGAAAAACACAATTGGCTGCCGAAGGTCGGCGACGATCCACCGCAACGCTATGAAGAGGTATGTGACCGCCGGTCCGGCAAGCAACGGCACCAGCAGCGCATACGTGCCGGGCGGAGCGCTCAGCGCGAAAGGGACGCCGATGCGCGCGAGGAACTCCGCACTGGGACCGCCGCCCGTGCCCTGCATGATGGTCAGGAGCACCGCGATCAGCCACGGCGATATGACCACGAGCAGCCATGCCAAGCCGACGCCGGCGCGGAGCCGACGCAGCCAGGATCCTTCGCCGCGCTCGATGGTGAGAAGCGCGACCGCGGTGGCAATTACTGTCGGCGCCACCACGCCCTTCGCGAGAATGCCGATGCCGAGACCGGTCCAGAAGAGGCCGACCGAGAGGTCGCTCGCGCGACCCTCCCTCTGCAACCAGATGCGCGCCAGAGCGCCGGCGGAAAGCATGATGGCCGCGAGGAGAATGGCGTCGGGAGCGGCGATCCGGGCCTCTAGACAAAGCACGCCGGCGCCGCTGATGAACAATCCGGCAAGCAGGGCGGCCCGCGGCCGGCCGAACGCCAGCACTGTCCACCACGTCAGCAGCGAGGCCGCGATCGCCCCGGCAAGCGACGGCAGGCGGTACACCCAGATCGGCGGCTCGCCGCCGACCAGCGCCACGACAAGCGCCTGGATCCAGTACGCGCCGCGCGGGCGCCACTCGGCGTCCTCGGTTTGCAGTCGAACGCTGGCATAGTCGCCGGTGGCGACCATCTCGCGCGCCGCAACGGCATATCCCGGCTCGTCGCCGTCGATCGGCGGCAGCGAAAAGAATCCCGGCAGGAAGCAGAGAAGCGCCACAACGGTGACCACGAGCATGCTCGCCCATGGCGAGCGCGCCACCCGATCGGCCGTTCGCTCGATGGCCGCGGCCGCGGCGTCGGTCGCAAGGGTCGTCGAAATCGCCATCGGGTCGGATTCGGGTCTCGGCGCGGCACGTTTTCGGCCAGGGCGGCGGAAGATATCAGGACTCGCCGCGCATCATAGGGCGGCGCCCGCCACCCGGGCAGCGGCTATTTCACCGCCCCCGCCGTGAGGCCGGCGATGATGTGTTTCTGGGCGGCGAAGAAGACGATGATCGTGGGCAGAATGGTCAGGGTAATGAAGGCGAGCACGAGCTGCCATTCGGTGGA
>DASWGT010000163.1:0-6100 GCA_036393575.1 Rhodospirillales bacterium
GAACGGCAACAGCCGCGGCAGGTGCCGCCAACGGATGGCGAGCGGCCCGAGCGGGTCCAAGATCCACCCCGGCACCCGCCAGATGCCGCCCGGCAGCGACAGCGGTACAAAGGAGTCGCTGGAGAACATGCCGGCGTTGCCCTTCGAGCAGCCCTCGCCCGGCGGCAGCCGGTCGACCACCGTCACCGCGTGGCCCTGCCGGATCAGATTGAGCGCGCAACTGACGCCGACGATACCGGCGCCGATGACGGTGACGTTGTGGGCGCGAGAGCCCGCCGGACGATCAGTCATCGCATCAGCCGCCGTAGACCGGCGTTCGCCATTCCGCGTGATCGTCGGATTCGCCGCGCACCAGGGAGAAATAGCGCTTCTGCACCGCCATGGTCAGGTGCCCCAATTCGCCGCTGCCGACCGGATGGCGGTCGATACTGAAAATCGGCAGGATCTCGTGGCCGGTGCCGCAGAAGAACGCCTCTTCGGCGGCGTAGAGCTCGCTGCGGCCGACGTCGCGCTCGACCACGGAGCAGTCGAAAGTCTCCGGAAAGATCTCGATCAGGGTGCGGCGGGTGACGCTTTCGAGTATGTCGCTGGTCAGCGAGGGGGTGATCGGCACGCCGTCGCGGACTAAGACCACGCACGCCCCGGGGCCTTCCGACACCTTGCCGGCCGCGGTCAGCAGGATGACGTTGTCGTAGCCGTCGGCCTTGGCCTGCAACCAGGCCAGCCGGCTGTTGTTGTAGTTGGCGACGCATTTGATGCGCGGCGGCAACGAATGGTCGGCGATCCTGGCCCACGAGCTGACGGCGCAGTGGGCACCCTTGTTGCCCCGGCCGCGGCCGCCGCGCGGCGTCGCCGCGATGGCCATACGCACCGGCCCGGTGGCCGTCATTTCGCCGTCGGGCTCGTCGACGAAGGCGTACAGCCGGACATAGGTATCCTCGCGCGCGCCGTTGGCGCGAATCAGCTCGAGGATGGCGTCGCGCATGCGCTCGACGGTGAACCTTTCGGCGAACCGCATCACCTTCATGGAGAACCGCATCCGCTCCAGGTGTTCAGTAAGGCGGAACAGGAACATCTCGTTCCGGGCCTGGTTCCAGTAGCCGCGGATGCCCTCGAACACGTTGGTGGCGTACTTGACCGCCGGGGACAGGATGTGGATGCGGGCGTCGGCGGCGGGCACTACCTTGCCGTCGAGGCTCATGTATTTGACGTCGCTCACCGCAAGTCCTCCGCTGGTTGCCAGGATTTCGGGGCGGCGATCGGAATCTGGTTTTGCCGCCCCATCGCCAATGTATAGAATACCCTACGACCGGTCGACGGCGGCGAATGGGCATGCCGCTGCGGCGGACGCAGAAACAGGGAGGAAACATTCCATGCGATTTACCAAGGTACTCGTGGCGGGCATTGCGTTGGCGCTGATCGCCGCGGTCGGCGGGCCGTCCGACGTCGGGCGCGCGCAAGCCCAGGAGATGAAGTTCTTCAAGATCGCCAGCGGTGCCGCCGGCGGCACCTATTTCCCGATGGCCGGCATCCTCTCCAACGCCGTCAGCAACCCGCCGGGCTCGCGCCCGTGCGAGAAAGGCGGCGCGTGCGGTGTTTCCGGCCTGGTCGCCATCGCCATGTCGGCCAACGGGTCGGTCGCCAACGTCAACTCGATCCAGTCCGGCGCCATCGATTCCGGCTTCTCGCAGTCGGACGTCGCCTATTGGGCCTACACCGGCACCGGCGTGTTCGAGGGCAAGCCGCCGCTGAAGAAGCTTCGCATGCTGGCCAACCTGTTCCCCGAGCACATCCACGTGGTGGTGCGCAAGGACAGCCCGTTCAAGAAGGTCACCGACCTCAAAGGCAAGCGCATCGGCATCGGCCTGCAGGCGTCCGGTGCCAAGGTCGGCGCCGTGCTCATCCTCGAAGCCCACGGCATGAAGGAAAACGTCGACTACAAGGCCGAGTACCTCAACAGCCAGCAGTCCATCGACCGCATGCGCGACAACCAGCTCGAGGCGATGATTACGGTCACCGGCTATCCGCAGGCGGCGATCAGCGAGCTTGCCACCTCGGTCGGCGGCCGGCTGATCGCGATCGGCAAGGCCGAGCGCGACGCGGTGAAGAAGAAGGCGCCGTTCTACGCCGACGGCATCATCCCGAAGGGCACCTACCAGGGCATCGACGACGACGTGCAGACGCTGACCGTCGGCGCCCAGTGGCTGGTCAGCGCCGACACCGACGAGAAGCTGATCCACGACATCACCGCCGCGCTGTGGAACAAGAACAGCCGCAAGCTGCTGGACAACGGCCACGCCAAGGGCAAGGCGGTGCAGTTGAGCACCGCGCTCGACGCCGTCGGCATCCCGATGCACCCCGGCGCCGCCAAGTTCTACAAGGAAAAGGGGATGAAGGTCCCCGAATTCAAGTAAGCGGGTTCGGGTCAAGACGAAGCGATTTCCGGCCGGCGGCGCCATTGGGCGCCGCCGGTCGGTCGTTGCCGCGCCGGCGGGCATGACGCGCCCGCAGCGGCCGGCGTCAAGGGGGATATTCGACCGATGGCGCGGATCGACCTCAAGAAGGCCGAGGCGCTGGAGCACGAGTACGATCCGGAAATGCACTTCCGGGCCGTGGTGCCGCCGACACGATTCCTGGTCGTCGGCCTGCTGGTGGCATTGTCGTCGTTCCACTATTACACCGCCGGGTTCGGCATCCTGCCGGAGCACTGGCACAAGGGCGTGCATCTGGGCTTCGTGCTCGGCCTGATCTTCCTCGTCTTCGGCTATTCCAAGCAGGTCAACGACGCGCCGCCCGATCCGGCGTGGTGGCGGCCCGGCAACGTGCCGTTCTACGACTGGGTGTTGTTCGCGGCGGCGGTGTTCTGCTCGCTTTACCTGCCGGTGACGCTGGAATCGCTGACCTTCCGCATCGGCAACCCGAACGCCACGGATGTCGTGGTCGGCACCGTGATGATCGCGCTGGTGCTGGAGGCGACGCGGCGGGCGATGGGGCTGGTGCTGCCGATCATCGTCGGCATCTTCATCCTCTACGCCATCTTCGGGCCCTACGCGCCGGGGGTGCTGGTGCATCCCGGCAATACCTGGCCGGGCTTCATCAGCCACGTCTACATGACCACCGAAGGCATCTATGGCATCCCGGTAAAGGTGGTTTCGACCTTCGTCTTCCACTTCGTGCTGTTCGGCGTGATCGCCACCCGCATGGGCCTCGGCCAGTTCTTCATCGACCTCGCCCAGTGCGTCGCCGGCCGCTACGCCGGCGGACCGGCCAAGGTCAGCGTGCTGTCGTCGGCGATGTTCGGCACCATCTCCGGCTCCTCCATCGCCAACACGGTCACCACCGGCTCGCTGACCATCCCGGCGATGAAGCGGGCCGGCTATCCGGCCCACTTCGCCGGCGCCGTCGAGGCCGCCGCCTCCACCGGCGGCCAGATCACGCCGCCGATCATGGGCGCCGCGGCGTTCGTGATGATGGAGTTCCTCGAGGTCAGCTATCTCACCATCATCACCGCCGCCATCGTGCCGGCGTTCATGCACTTCCTCGGCGTCTTCACCATCGTCCACCTGGAAGCCAAACGCCTCGGCCTCAAGGGCACGCCGGCCGCCGAGATGCCGAAGCTGTGGCCGGTGATCCGCGACGGTTGGCCGAACCTGATCCCGCTGATCACCCTGGTCACCATCATCGTCCAGGGCTACACGCCGTTCATGGCGGCGTTCTGGGGCATCACCGCCTGCATCGTGGTCGGCTTCATCAATCCCCGCAACCGGCTGACCATCCCGAAGCTCATCGACGCCTTCCAGCTCGGCGCCAAGTACGCGCTCGCCGTCGGCGCGGCGGCGGCAGCGGTCGGCATCATCGTCGGCGTCGTCACCATCACCGGTGCGCCGTTCCGCATCTCGTTCATGGTCACCCAGGCGGCGGCCGCCACTTCCGAGGGCGTGCTGGCGCTGCTCGACCTGCTGCCGTTCCAGACGTTCGAGATCGGCCAGCTGACGTTGTTCTTCTCGCTGATCTTCATCGCCGTCGCCTGCGTCGCCCTCAGCGCCGGCATCCCGACCACGGCGCTCTACATCATCGTCGCCTCGATCGCCGCGCCGGTGCTGGTGCAGCTCGGCATCGCGCCGATCGCGGCGCACTTCTTCGTGCTGTTCTACGGCATCCTCGCCGACATCACGCCGCCGGTGTGCACGTCCGCCTATGCCGCCGGCGCCATCGCCGGCGCCAACCCGTTCAAGACCGGCATGACCGCGTTCCGGCTCGGCAACGCCAAAGCCCTGGTGCCGCTGGTGTTCGTGTATTCGCCGTCGATGCTGATCGTCGTCGACGGCTTCACCTGGGAGCAGTTCCTGACCTCGTTCGTCACCTGCTCGATCGGAGTGATCCTGCTCGGCGCGGCGCTGACCGGGCACCTGCTGGCGACGATCCCGGTGGTGCAGCGGCTGGTGCTCGGGTTCGCGGCGCTGCTGCTGGTGACGCCGGGGCTGCAGACCGATCTCGTCGGCATCGCCATCTGCGTGCCGGTGCTGCTGCTGCAGGCGGCGGCGTTCCGCCGCCGGCGCGGGGCGCGGCCGGCGCGCGTCGCGAGGCCGTCGGGCTGACGGCCAAGCGGATTTCCTTGTTGAAGGGCGTGGCCGGAACGCCCACTATTGAAAACGACAGGCGCCCTGCAACCCAGGCAACCCAGGCAACCGCCCGCATGTCCCTCGACCCCTACTTCTCGCCCGGCGACGGCGGCGACACGGCGTTCACCGTCGAGGCGCCGAAGATCAAGTTCGGCCCCGGCGCCCTCGCCGAGATCGGCGCCGACGCCCGGGCGCTGGGCATGACCCGCGTCGCGCTCTACACCGACCAGACGGTGGCCAAGCTCAAGCCGGTCGATACCGCGGTGAAGTCGCTGAAGGCCGCTGGCGTCGACGTCGCCCTCTACGACGCCACCGAGGTCGAACCCACCGACCGTTCGTTCAAGGCCGGCACCGCGTTCGCCAAGGACGGCCGCTTCGACGGCTTCGTCTCGGTCGGCGGCGGCTCGGTGATGGACACCGCCAAGGCGGCCAACCTCTATTCCACCTACCCGGACGACTTCCTCGCCTACGTCAACGCGCCGATCGGCCGGGCGAAGCCGGTGCCGGGGCCGCTGAAGCCGCACATCGCCTGCCCCACCACCTTCGGCACCGCCTCCGAATGCACCGGCATTGCCGTCTTCGATCTGCTCGAGAAGGAGCTGAAGACCGGCATCGCCAACGCGCGCCTGCGCCCCAGCCTCGGCGTTCTCGATCCGACGGCGCTCAAGACGCTGCCGCGGCCGATCGTCGCCGCCAACGGCTTCGACGTGTTCAGCCACGCGGTCGAGAGCCTGACCGCGCGCCCGTTCAGCCACCGCCCGGCGCCGGCGGACTCGACCAAGCGCCCGCTCAGCCAGGGCGCCAACCCCTACAGCGACCTCGCCTGCCTGGAGGCGATCCGGCTGATCGGCGCCAACCTGGTCGACGCCGTCAACGACGCCGACAACTCGGCCGCCCACGAGCCGCTGATGTTCGCCGGCATGCTGGCCGGCATCGGCTTCGGCAACGCCGGCTGCCACGTGCCGCACGGCATGTCGTACGCGGTCGCCGGCCTGGTGCGCGGCTACACGGCGCCGGGCTGGCCCTCCAACCACCCGATGGTGCCGCACGGCATCTCGGTCATCGTCAACGCCCCGGCGGTGTTCCGCTTGACCGGCCCGGCCTGCCCGGAGCGGCACCTGAAGGCGGCGAAGGCGATGGGCGCCGACACCGACGGCGCCGACACCGACGACGCCGGCGACGTGCTCGCCGACCGGGTGATCGCCATGATGAAGGCGACCGGCATCCCCAACGGCTTGCGCGGCGTCGGCTACTCCGAGGACGACCTCGACGCCCTTACCGACCGGGCGTTCCCGCAAAAACGCCTGCTCGACAACGCGCCGCTCGCCATCGACCGCGCCCAGCTCAAGGGCCTGTTCCGCGACGCGCTCTCGTACTGGTAGATGCGCCGCTCCGTTCCGTCCCTTGGCCCGTCCCTCATCGCGCCCGACGTGATCGAGCGACTTAAAGCCGCCGCCGGCAACGGCGGCTTCATCGAC
>DASWGT010000164.1:0-4320 GCA_036393575.1 Rhodospirillales bacterium
TTGCAGGTGGGGCCGGTGCTGCTGGGCACCGCGTTGCCGGCGCATATCCTGACGCCGTCGGTGACGGCGCGCGGCATCGTGAATATGAGCGCGGTGGCGGTGGTCGACGCGCAGTCGCGGCAATCGGCGGCGGCGCCCAAGTCTGCGTCGCCCAAGACGGCGCCGAAGCGGACGAAGGTGAAGAATTAGGGCGGGAATCCAGGTGCTTTTCCATCGCCTGGATGCCCCGGGCTTCGCCGGGGCATGACGGACGAAGAATTGGTGAGGCCGCGTATCAAGTCCACCCGTCATGCGCGGGCTTGACCCGCGCATCCATTGTCGGCAGTCGAACGTTGATGTGAAAGATGGACCCGCGGGTCACGCCCGCGGGTGACGGTCTCAGTGTGAGCGGGTTCGCTCTAACTTACGAATCGAGCTGCGTCGCGGCGCGTTCGGCGCCGAGGCTCATCAGCTCCGTCAGCACCCGTTGCCAGCGGTAGCGGCGGGCGCATTCGACGGCGCCGTCGAATCCCACCGACTTGACCAGCCCGATGGCGAATGCGCGATAGCTGCCACGGGCGGATGGCGTGTCGGATCGCATGGTGTCGATCCCCCTTGGTGGATGTTGAGCATTGCGGCGCCCGTGCGGCGACGGGCGCGCGCGTCGTCGTTCTAGTAGTAGAGGTCGTCGAGGTCGAGTTCCGCGATGTCGAGCGTGAGGTCGCTGGCGAGCGCGTTGACGATGCTGAGCCCGGCCTCGAAGCGGTCATGCACCGGCGCCGGAATGCCGGTCATGGTGTTGAATTCCGACAGCAGGAAGTTCTCGAAGTCGTGCCGCGGTCCGAATAAATCTGTCCGCATGGGTTTTCTCCCGAACTGGGGGCTCTGAAACCGCCCCTCCGGTCGAGGCGTTGCATAACCCGTGCCATCCCCTGGCCACCCCTTGGCCATCCCTTGGCCACGCCTTCGCCACCCCTTCGGCCCGGCCGCAAAGGCTTGAAAGCCCGCGGGTTTTCCAGGAACCGCTGGGGTGCCAGGGGACGCCAACGGGACGCCAACGGGGCGCCCGCGGGAGCGAGACGCGGCCGGCGACGACTCGCGGCCCGGCAAAAATCGCCCGCCCCGGGCCCCTCCGGCGCCCGACCGGACGCGCGCCGTCCGTCGTCGCCCGCAGAATCCGCGCCCTACCGCGGCGCGGCCGAAAACGCCTTGTAACCGGCGTCCGCCGGGGCGTATAAAAACCCAAAGGATTCCTGGGGATGGTTCAACCAGGTCGGGGATAACAATCGTGCTCGGGCATAAAGGCAGGTTGACCGTTGCCGCGCTGGCGGCGGCGTCGGTGTTGGCGTACGCGCCCGACGCCGGCGCGCAAAGCCTTTACGACAACCTGGTCGAACTGGTCAGGACCCAGAAGCAGGTCAAGGCCGCCGAGGCCGACCTGGAAGCCGCCAAGCAGCGCTCCGAGTCGGCGTGGAAGAAATGGTATCCCGAGCTGTCGGTCACCGGCAGCTACGGCGTCGAGAAGCAGAACAACACCACCGGCACCGCCGACACCGAGGGCGTGCCGCGCGAAGTCGACGTCAAGCTCACCCAGCAGCTATGGGACTTCGGCTCCACCAACGCCGGCATCCGCCGCTCGCGGCTGGAGACCGACCGGGCGCGCGCCAACCTGATGGCGGCGCGCCAGAACATCGTGCTGCAGGGCATCGACTCGCACATGAGCCTGATCCGCGCCAAGAAGGTGCTCGGCTTCGCCGACGGCTCGGTCGCCAACATCCGCCGCCAGGCCACTCTCGAGGACTCCCGCGTGCAGCGCGGCGGCGGCTTCACCACCGACGTGCTGCAGGCCAAGACCCAGCTCGCCGGCGCCGAGGCCCGGCGCACCAACTTCTCCGCCGCCTTCCAGAACGCCATCAACAACTACCGCCGCTACTTCAACCGCGAGCCCGGCAAGGTCGACGACATGAAGGACCCGCGGGTGCCGTTCGAGCTGCTGCCGAAGACCCTCGACGATGTGATCAAGATCGTGCACGAGAACAACCCCGGCCTCAAGGCGGCGCGCCTCGACGCCGACATCCTGCGCGAGACCATCTCGCAGGTGCGCGCCGACGAGTTCTTCCCGACCCTCAACGCCTCCGCCGAGCAGAAGCGCAAGCAGGACGTCGGCGGCACCATCGGCAACGAGAACGAGCAGCTGTTCAAGGTCGAGCTTACCTATTCGCTGAGCTTGGGGCTCACCGAGCGCAACACCCTGCGCGCCGCCAAGGGCGACCATCTCGCCTCCACCAACCGCTACATCGACAACCGCGACGCCATCGAGCGCGCCACCCGCGACCAGTGGAGCAACCTGGAGCGCGACCGGCTGAACGCCGAGTTCCTCAAGAACCAGGCCAACATCGCCGCCGAGTTCCTGGAGCTGGCCCGCCGCGAGCGCCAGCTCGGCAAGCGCTCGCTGATCGACGTGCTGGCCGGCGAGACGGCGCTGATCAACGCCAACGCCGACGCCACCGCGGCCGAGACCGACATCGCCCTCGACATGTTCCGGCTGCTCAACCTGATGGGCCAGCTCGAGCCGGAAGTGGTGAAGTAGGCGGCGGCCGCCCCTTTAGTCTCAACCGTCATCGCCGCTGACTTGATCGTCATCCCCGCGAAAGCGGGGATCCGGGTCAGGCCCGTCAGTCCCGAATTCCAGCTCTCCGCTTCGCTGCGGCCGGAATGACGAGGAGGCGATGCGGGGATGACGTTTGAGAGCATACAGGGCAATGACGACGGAGGGGACGCCGGCATCCGGATTTCAGTCTGCCATGCCATGATACGGGGCCATGCCGCAACCTTGCGTCTATATCCTCGCCAGCCGGCGGAACGGCGTGCTCTATGTCGGCGTGACCAACGACGTCGTCCGTCGGGTGTGGGAGCACAGATCGGGTGCCGTCGACGGCTTCGCCAAGCGCTACAACGTCCATCGGTTGGTCTACGCCGAATTCCATGACACCATGACCGACGCCATCGCGCGGGAGAAGCGAATCAAGAAATGGCGCCGGTCATGGAAGGTCGAACTGATCGAACGCGACAATCCGGAATGGCGCGACCTTTACGAGGACATGGCGCGCTGATTGCGGGCCTACGCCACATGCGCTGCCGTCATGCCCCCGTACCCTCCATCGTCATCCCCGGGGGCCGCGCCCCCTTTCGTCATTCCGGCCGCAGCGAAGCGGAGAGCCGGAATCCGGGGCGCCGCCGTCAATCCCGGATTCCCGCTTGCGCGGGAATGACGAGAGGAGGCGCGGGGATGACGAATGGGGGTTGCGCCGGGGTGACGGAAGGGGCGGCCGCAGCCGCCAGGGTTTTCGGGCAGGGGGTGTTTTTCCCAGATTCGGTGTATAATGGTGAATCGGGCCGTTTCGGCGAACCCGCCGGTATTGCCGGAAAGGGCGCCGCCGTTAACCCGACGTTCACTCCTTGGATGAAACAATCCGTGCCGACGACGACCAGCGAAAAACACCCTTCCGGCGTCGCCAACAATAAACGACCGTTGCCCGTGCTCTTGAGCGGCGATACTCAAAGATAAAGGGGCCCGCCATGCCGCTCGACTCTTCTTCCCCGCTGCCGATCCTGCTCGCCGACGCCGGCGAGAGCGTTTCCGGCGGCGATAGCGTCGAGCTCGCGCAATTGGTGGCGCAGGCGCAGGGCCAGTCCGCGGCCGCCGGCGAGGCGATCGGCCAGGTCAGCGCCGTCGAGGGCTCCGTCACCATCACCCACCCCGACGGCAGCAAGGTGACGGCGACCACCGGCACGCCGATCTTCCAGGGCGACCTGGTCGAGACCAAGGATACCGGCGCCGTCGGCCTGACGTTCGCCGATGAGTCCACCTTCTCGCTCGCCGACAACGGCGCCATGGTCATCGACCAGCTGGTCTACGACCCCGGCTCGCAGAAGGGCTCGTCCGCGATCAGCGTCGCCACCGGCGTGTTCACGTTCGTGTCGGGCCAGATCGCCAAGACCGACGTCGACGCCATGACCATCAAGACGCCGATCGCCACAATCGGCATCCGCGGCACCGCCGGCGGCGGCAAGGCCGGCGCCGAGGGCACCGCCAACACGTTCTCGATGTTCACCGACCCGAGGGGCGGCGGCGTCGGCGAGATGACGATCAAGACCCAGGGCGGCAGCGTCGTCCTTAATCAGCCATTGCAGACCACCCAGATGTCCAGTTCCTTCGTGCCGCCGATCAAGCCGATCGTGCTGCCGGCGTCGGTGGCGCAGCAGTTCTATTCCAAGGCGACGACGATGGCGCCGACCAAGCCGGTAATCGGGCCATCGGCCCCCGCCGCCGGCCCGACC
>DASWGT010000165.1:0-3143 GCA_036393575.1 Rhodospirillales bacterium
GGGGGGAGTCCCCGGTGGAGTCCGGGTCGGAGTGCGGCGTGGCGTCCCGCGCGCCATTTTCCTTCGCGCCATGGCCGGCCCTTCGCCGCCTCAGCCGACGAACTTGGCGAACATGTTGAGCGTCCGCTTGCGCGCCGCGCGCGCCGCTTCCTCGTTGTAGTCGGCGCGGTGGTTGCAATTGAAGCCGTGGCCGGCGTCGTAGACGTAGACCGGCACCTCGGGATGCGCCTCGATGATCTTCTCGACGTCAGACATCGGGATCGACTGGTCCTTGTTGCCGAAGTGCAGCATCACCGGGCATTTCGGCTTCTCGTCCTTGTGCGGGATGATCTGGCCGCCGTAGTAGCCGACGGCGGCGTTGACGTTGAACCGGCAGGCGGTCACCCAGGCCAGCGAGCCGCCCCAGCAGTAGCCGACAACGCCGATCTTCAGGCCCTCGGTCTTGAAAGCGCCGATGGCGGCGGCGATGTCGAGGAGCACGTTGTCGAGGTTGCAGGCGGCGCGCACCTCGCGGCCCTTGGCGCGGCTCATCTCGTCGTAGCCGATGTCGACGCCCTTCTCTACGCGGTCGAAGATGGCCGGCGCGATGGCGGCGTAGCCCTCGGCGGCGAAGCCGTCGGTGACCTCGCGGATGTGGGCGTTGACGCCGAAGATCTCCTGGATGACGACGATGCCGCCCTTCGGCTTGCCCTTTGGATCGGCGCGGTAGGCGTTAAACTTGTGGCCGTCGGACGCGGTCAGCGTCAGCGTCTTGCCCATTGGTCCCTCCCTGTTCGTTTCCCGGGCGTCGATTTGGCGGCCAGCCTAGCCCAATTGCCCGCGCCTACAAAGGGCCGATGGGGGCGTACTTCATGGGCTTACACCTATTGCGAGAGGAGCCGGGAAATTCCTCTCGACACGCAAAACGGTTTCCCGTATCGTAAAACAAAAAGGGAACAAAGGCCAGGAGGTAAACCGTGGGTCGCAGTGTGTCCGGTTGGTGTGTGACCATCGCCCCGGTGCTGGCGTCAATCCTGATCGGGTGTCAAACCGTTGCCATCGAGGTTCCGAAGGTCGAGCGCAAGACTCCCGTCGAAATCGAAAATCAAGAGACCCTCGCCCCGATAAAACTGGATCGCGTGGGAGTGAAACTTCGCCGCGGCACGCCGATCGGCGAGTACAAGATGGATTTGTTCACGTGCCGTTACGTGCCGACCAATCTTTTTTGGAATCAAGGCAGGATACTGTCCCGCGACTTGGAGTTCACCGACATATTCTACGAAGTTATGGCAAACGCGCGTTTCAACGTCGTCGACAATCCCAACAAGATGTTCAAGGGGGAAGCGGACGACGCCGTCGAGGCGGTCTACGTGGTCGGCGGTCAGATCGAAGAGATCAAAATGGAAATCTGCGACGAAATGGATTTCTGGACCGGGTATCCCCTGGGCATTCAGTCTGGCAAGGGCGCCGTGAAGGTTCGTTGGCAGTTGTTCTCGACCCTCGAACGAAAAGTAGTCTTCGAAACCACAACCCAGGGCGCCGCCGATGTTGCCCAGGGCGCCGCGAAGGGAGAAATGGTCATTTTGACAGAAGCCTTCGCCGAAGCGGCGGCAAACCTTGCCGCCGACAAAAAGTTGGTTACGATCCTGTCGAGCATCGCACCATCGGTCGCGAGTATCCGGCCCGCATCTAAGAAGCAAGTATTCTTCGACCGCGTCGCGCCATATCAGCAACCGATCACCGAGAATATCGACAGAATTCGTCTCGGCACGGTTACCATCGATAGCGGAATCGCGGGGCACGGTTCAGGATTCTTCATCTCGCCTACTTTGATCCTTACCAATTTCCACGTCGTCCGGAACGCCCAATACGTTCGAATCTCCCTGATAACAGGCAGGAAGTTTCTGGGCGAAGTGATACGCCGGCATCCAGAACGTGACGTCGCTCTCGTTCAGGTGGAAGTAGGCGGTCACGTTCCGATCCCTATCCGCAGCAACCCGCTGAAAATCACTGAAGAGGTCTATGCCATCGGCGTGCCTCTGGACAAGAAACTGTCTGGCACGGTGACGCGGGGAATCGTCAGCAAATTCGCGACCAACAGGGTCGGGTTGGAGGACATCCAGGCGGATGTGGACATCCAGGGCGGCAACAGCGGCGGCGCCTTGCTCGACACACATGGCAACGTGGTCGGCATTAGCTACGCCGGGATCGGCCCGCCCGGAAAGTTCTCCGCCGGCGTCAACTTCTTCATCCCGATCATGGACGCGATGGATAAGCTCAACCTCGCGTTTAAAACGCGAAGGGAGGGTTGACGAGGCTTCGCTATACGACGCCGGCCGCGCCCGCGCCGCAGCCGCAATGAAATCCTGAGACGCCGCTTCTAGCGCGCCGGCTCCAGGTAGAGATAGCCGAGGCCCGCCGCGACGCCGACGCCGCGCGCGCTCTCGATCGCCAGCGGCTGAAGGGTGAAGTGGTTGGAACCGCCGCCCACCAGCGCCTGCACGCCGGCGCCGACGCCCGCCGAGGCGGACGCCCGGCCGCCCAGGTATTTGCCGGCCAGCGGGTGCGAGCCGGCGACGTTGGCGGTCGCCCCGAGCACGGTGAAAGCGATCGTTTCGGTCTTGTTCCAGTTGAGGTCGATGCCGAGGCCGATGCCGGTCTCGCCCTGGTAGCGGGCCGGCGTGCCGCCGGTCACCGAGGTGAACTGGCAGCGCACGTTGACGGTCGAATGGATCAGCAGGTTGATGCCGGAGCCCGGCACCTGTTCGCAGCGCAGCACGCCGAGCTTGATGCCGGGATCGGCGGCGAACGCGGCGACGGCGGCCGCAACGGCGAGCATCAGGGCAAGCGCCAAAGTCGTCTTACGCATGGGTGAAACTGCCTCCGTCTGGGATCGGATGGGGAAATCGTTGCCGGAAGCCTAACACACCGGCCCGCGCCCGCCAGCGGATTCTAGTCCGCGCCGGAACACCCTGCGTTTGGCCTACACGTTGAAGCGGAACAGCAGCACGTCGCCGTCCTTGACCTGGTAGTCGCGGCCTTCCTGGCGCATGCGGCCGGCGTCCTTGGCCGCCTGCTCACCGCCGAGCGCGACGAACTCCTGCCAGCCGATCGCCTCGACGGCGATGAAGCCCTTCTCGAAGTCGGAATGCACGCGCCCCGCC
>DASWGT010000166.1:0-2742 GCA_036393575.1 Rhodospirillales bacterium
ACGGCGGACACGCTCCGTCCAGCCGGGTTCGTAGCGCATCCGCCCGGCGAACGCCTCTTGCTCCGTCTGTCCCGGAGATACCGGGATGCGGAGGGCGTCGGGCCACCACTCGGCCGTGTCGGCGATGCGCAGCAGCGTTGCGAACACGGGCATCCCGGCGTGGCGCGACGCCCTCCGCCGAGCGCTGAAGTGGAGCATCGTCGGCGTACGGCAGTAGGCCGGCGGGTTTCCGTGGTTGGCGCTGATGATGCGGCGCCAGAGGAGGAGATCGGCGGCAGCCGGGACATCCTCGGGCCAGACGTCGCGTGAGGGCAGGGCATCCGCGCGATAGAGAAAGCAACTCGCCGGGATGTGGTTTGCCCGTGTCATGAAGAAATCGAGTTCATCCGCCATCTCGAGATTGACCAGGAATGGCGCCGCCACGCCGTCGGTCGAGATCCACAGCGCCTGGCTGTAGGCAAGCGCCGCTCCGCCCGCCAGCCCGCGTTCCAGTGTCTCAAGATGATCGGGGAACAGCAGGTCGTCGTCGGCGGCAAACCCGATTAACGCGCCGCGTGCCTCGCGCAGTGCGATGTTGCGGTTGGCGTAGCCGAAGTGCGGCGCCTTCGGCAGATCGAAGAAACGAATGCGCGGATCGCCGAATCCGGCGACGACCTCGCCGGTGCCGGCAACGCATCCGTCGCCCACCACCAGCAGCTCGAAGTCCGGCCGCGTCTGATCCAGCACCGACCGGATCGCGTGGCCGATTACGTCGACCCGGCTGTGGGTCGGCATCAGAATTGAAAAGAGCGGTTCGCCTACCACCCTTGCACCGGTCCGAAATCGTAGGGGATGAGGTCGGTGTCGAGCGGCAGCCGGTATTTGTCGGGATTGGCATGATCGTACTGAATCGTCGGGAAATTGAGCACTACGAGATCGGTGGTTCCGACGTTCCGGTCGGCATGCCAGACGAAAGCCGGCACGTTGATGAGACGCGGCTGCGTGCCTGAGAGATAGACCTTGCAGATCTTGCCGACGGTGCTGGAGTCGGGCCGCGGATCGTAGAGGACGAGCTCCAGTTCGCCGCTCATTACGCAGTAGCGATCCTCGTGCAGTTTGTGCAGACCCCAGCCCTTCACCACACCCGGGCGGATAGTGAAGACGTAGCAAAAGACCAACGGGTCGGCGTGCCAGGCCCAGCGGGGATCGTAGATTTCCATCACCGTGCCGCGGTCGTCGTTGTGACGGACGAGGTCGCGCAACGCCATGCCGTCGACCAGCGGCGCGGTGCTCCGGCGCCGGTCGTCGACCGTTCGCTGGTCCTGCACCGCGGCAGCAAGCGTCGCTTCAAGCAGATCGGTGTGTTTCGCCCCGGAAACACGGTCGGTCATTATCAGCCCCCTCGGCGGTCTGTAACGCCGCCGTTGCCCGGCAATTAAGCAAAAAAGGAAGCGTACGTCGAATGGCCGAGGCTCACAGTCCACCGGCATTGTCGCCTGTACCAACAAGCCGCGTCACGACGTCCTCGGTTGACTGCCGCCAGTCCGGCGGAATCCATCCGCACGTCGCCGCAAATCTCGCCATTGCCAGCCGCGAATTGGCGGGACGGCGCGCTTTCGTCGGGTAGTCGGCGCTTACGATGTCCCTGACGGTGGCATATGGGCCACCGCGCGCGCGGCTGATGGCGAACACGTGACGCGCGAGGCCACTCCAGTTCGTCGCTCCGGCGCCGGCCAGATGATAGATGCCCGCCGGAAACGCCGCAGTTTGGCCATTCAAAACCTCGGTGATCCGCAAGATGCCATCCGCAACGTCCAGCGCCGAGGTGGGGTTCCCCCATTGATCGGCAATCACCGGGATCTCGTCTCGGCGGGCTGCCAGCCTCAGCATCGTGCGCACGAAATTCGTGCCGAACGGGCTGTAGAGCCAGGCAGTGCGCAGGATGAGGTGGCGGGGGTTGGCGAGCGCCACGGCCCGCTCGCCAGCGAGCTTGGACTGGCCGTACACGCCGAGCGGGCCGGTGGCGTCGTC
The DNA here is from genome assembly GCA_036393575.1 of Rhodospirillales bacterium. Lineage (GTDB taxonomy): Bacteria > Pseudomonadota > Alphaproteobacteria > Rhodospirillales > Casp-alpha2 > JACPJY01. The sequence goes on from DASWGT010000166.1 coordinate 2,011, forward strand.
CTCGCCATGCGGTTCATCGCCGGCCCCGCCGAAGACATAGTCGGTCGACAGATGGATCACCGGCGCACCCGCCTCAGCCGCGGCCTCGGCAACGCGGCCGGCCCCCACTGTATTGACCGCGTGGGCGAGTTCGGGCTCGTCCTCGGCGCGGTTGACGGCCGTATACGCGGCGGCGGAAACGACGATGTCGGGCCGTGCCGCGGCGATGGCTCGCTTAATCGACGGGGCGTCGAGAAGGTCGAGCTCCGGTCGTCCGACGGCCACAATCTCCGCGCCTTCGTGCATGGCGGCGCGTTCGATCAGGCTGCGGGCGACTTGCCCGGTCTTGCCGGTGACGACGATCCTCATGCGGAGTCCGCGTTCGCCAGCCCGGCTGCGCCAAGCCGCTCGCCGCCGTAGCGCTGCTCACGGATCGGACGCCACCACCATTCGTTTTCCAGATACCAGTCGATGGTCCGGGCCAGGCCGGACTCGAAGCTTTCTTCGGCCCGCCAACCGAGTTCGCGCTCGATCTTCGCGGGATCGATGGCATAGCGCCGGTCATGACCGGGCCTGTCGGCAACGAAGGTGATCAGGTCGCGCCGGCTCCTGCCGTTGGCGCGCGGCCGTCTGGCGTCGAGGATGTCGCAGATGCTTTCCACCACGGAAAGGTTACTGCGTTCCGCCCGGCCGCCGATGTTGTAGCTTTCGCCGACAGTACCCTTGCTTACGACCAGTGCGAGCGCCCGCGCA
>DASWGT010000167.1:0-1974 GCA_036393575.1 Rhodospirillales bacterium
ACCGCCGCGCCGCGGATCCGGCAGAACGTTCTATCGACCGAGGCGGATTGGCAGACCCTGCGCGCCGGTGTGCGCATGGCGCGCGAAATCGCCGCGCAAAGCGCCATGGCACCCTTTGTCGCCATGGAGATCGCGCCCGGATCGGGAAAGACGGCGGACGCCGACATCGATGCCCATATCCGCAACACGTGTATCACCGTGCATCACCCGCTCGGCACCTGTCGCATGGGGCCGGAGTCCGATGTTATGGCCGTTGTCGACCCGGCGCTGCGCGTGCGCGGGGTCGAGGGGCTGCGCGTGGTCGACGCCTCGGTCATGCCGGACATGACTTCGGGGAACATCAATGCCGCCGTGGTGATGATCGCCGAAAAGGCCGCGGATTTGATTCGCGGCCGGCCACCGCACGAACCGGCACGGCTGTGACACCAGATCTCAGTCCACTATCCGCAGGTGACGATAGGGGTCGTCTAACCGCTGAAAAGCAGAATTGAGATGATGGCAAGGATGGCGGCCGCGCCGGCCCAGACAAGCCAGCCGATGCGTCTTTCATCACGTGCCATGGTTTGCCGCTCTGGCGCCTTCGACGTCTCGGATACCTTTGTGGCTGTGTCCTGGACTGCTTCGCCGGCTTCGACCGCCACGCTGAAATTGGCGAAGAACTCGTCCGCCATCTTCTTGGCTGTGCCATCGATGAGACGGCCGCCGAGTTGCGCCAGTTTGCCGCCCACGTCGGCGTGGACTTGGTACGTCATCAGGGTTCCCGAATCCTGCGCCGTCAGGCGTACAGTGCACCCCCCTTGGCAAAGCCGGCAGCTCCGCCCTTGCCCTCGCCGCTGATGGTATAGCCTTCCGGCGGGATACGGTCCGACAGGGTGACACGACCGGCGAACTTGGCCTTCACCGGGCCGACCTTGGCGACCACCATCGCGGTCATCTCGTTGTCCGATTCCCATTCAATGGTCTCGCATCCGGGAATCGATTGCCGGAGAATCTCGATATCGTTGAGGGCCGCATAAACCCGCTCGCGCGGCGCGGCGATCAGAGCCTCTCCGGACATGTCCACGCGTGGTCTCTCCTATGGCCGTTGATTTTTCTTCAATGACGCCCATCGTTGCCTTGGCAGGCGCCTAGTGCCGGTGAGACGATACGGCTTTCCATGCTGCCGCCCTCGACCTCTTCGACGTGGACGGCAGGCTGGTGGGCGGCACGGACAGCCTGGCGCCGCTCCCGCACGATCTCGGCCAGAATAGAAAGAGCGATCTCCTCCGGCGTGGCGGCGCCGATGTCGAGGCCGGCGGGGGCGTGCAGAGTTTCAATCTGCGCGGCGGACACACCCATCTGCGCCATCGCGGCCCGCAGGGAGTCCGCTTTCTTGCGGCTGCCGACGAATGCGACGTAAGGCGCCCCGGACGACAGGGCGGCGGTCAGCGCCTCGCGGTCGCGTTTGCCTTGCGTGGCGACGACCACATAGCCGGTCGCGATGCCCGGCGCCTGGGTCAGATCGAACCCCTCGATCCGGGCATCGGCAGCGGCGAAATTGGGCTGATCCTCGGACAAGGCCGCCACGGTCAGGGCGAAACCGGCACGATGGCCTATATCGGCCAGGGCGCGCGCGACCGGCGAGGCGCCGGCGACGACCAAGGCCGGGCGCGGCAGGATCGGCTCGATAAAGACCTCGACGGTGCCGCCGCTTGGACACGCATTCTTGTGCAGATCGACTCCTGTCTCGACCGGGTCCTCGGCCAGGCGTCCCTTGGGGCGCACACGAATCAGCCGGGCCCGCCCGTCGGTCAACGCTTGTGCGGCTGCCTTGCGCACCGCACCCAGGGTGCAGCCGCCGCCGATCCAGCCGACCAGCGTGCCATCGGCACGGACTATGGCCTTGGCACCGGCCTTGGCGGCGGTCGCGTCCTCGGTGCGGATCACGGTGGCCAGCGCGAACGGCTGGCCGTCGCCCTTCATGCGCGCCATGCA
>DASWGT010000168.1:0-1989 GCA_036393575.1 Rhodospirillales bacterium
CGACAAGGCCTCGCGCGACCAGCTGGAGATCCGCACGCACCTGCGGCTGATGGACATCATCGACCCGACCGACAAGACCGTGGACGCGCTCATGAAGCTCGATCTGCCGGCGGGCGTGGACGTGGAGATCAAGGTTCAGTAGTACGCGGTAACAGGTGAAGTGCCGGCCAATTGCAGCCGGCGCCCGGCGACGCGCAGCAAGCGCGCCGGGTCAAACACAAGAGGGTGTTATGACGATAGGACTGGTCGGCCGCAAGGTCGGCATGACGCGCATCTTTTCCGACGACGGCAGCACGCTGCCGGTGACGGTGCTCGACGTCTCCGACAACCGCATCACGCAGATCAAGACGCCGGAAAAGGACGGCTACGCCGCCGTGCAGATCGCGTTCGGCAAGCGCCGCGCCAACCGCGTGACGAAGCCCATCGCCGGCCACCTCGCCAAGGCCGGCGTCGAGGCCGGGCACCTGCTGAAGGAGTTCCGCGCCGACGCCGAGGACCTCGCCAACCTCAAGATCGGCGGCAAGCTGGGCGCGGACCTGTTCAAGGTCGGGCAGAAGGTGGACGTGCAGGGCGTGTCCATCGGCAAGGGCTTCGCGGGCGTCATCAAGCGCCACCATTTCTCCTCCAACCGCGCGACGCACGGCAACTCGATCTCGCACAACAAGCCGGGCTCGACGGGACAGAACCAGAGCCCGGGCCGGGTGTTCCCCGGCAAGCGCATGGCGGGCCACCTCGGCGACGTCGTGCGCACGGTGCCCAACCTGGTGATCGTGCGCGTCGACGCCGACCGGCAGCTGCTGCTGGTCAGGGGCTCGGTGCCGGGATCCAAGGGACGCGACGTGGTCGTGCGGCCCGCGGCGAAGGCTTGACGGGGGCGCCATGGAACTAAAACTGATCAGCGACCAGGGCGCGGCCGGCACCACCAGCGCGGCGGACGCTATTTTCGGGCGCGAGTTCAACGAATCGCTCGTGCACCAGGTCGTCGTCGCCTACCAGGCGAACGCGCGCCAGGGCACGCGCAAGCAGAAGGAGCGCAGCGAGATCGCCAAGTCGACGAAGAAGCCTTGGCGGCAGAAGGGCACCGGGCGGGCGCGCGCCGGCATGGCCTCGAGCCCGCTGTGGCGCGGCGGCGGCAAGATCTTCGCCGCCAGTCCGGACGAGAACTTTTCGCACAAGGTCAACCGCAAGATGGTGCGCGCCGGCATGACCTCGATCCTTTCGCAACTCGCCCGCGAAGACCGCATCCGCGTGGTGGACGAGTTCAAGCTGGCGGCGCCGAAAACCAAGCTCCTGGCGCAGAAGGTGAAGGCGATGGGCTTCGACGAGGTGCTGGTGATTCTCGACGAGGTTGACCAGACCCTGGCGCTGTCGGCGCGCAACCTGCCGAACGTCGCCGTGCTCACGGTGCGCCAGGCGAACCCGGTCGCGCTGGTGCGCTTCCCGCATGTGCTGCTGACGCGCAAGGCCCTGGCCCGCCTGGAGGAGATGTTCAAATGACGGCGAGCCGCAAGTACGCCGCCGAGCGGCTGATGAACGTGGTGCTGGCGCCGGTGGTGTCGGAGAAGAGCACGCGGGTCGCCGACAAGAACCGCCAGTACGTGTTCCGCGTCGCCGACAGCGCCACCAAGCCCGAGGTCAAGGCGGCGATCGAGCTCCTGTTCAAGACCAAGGTGCGGTCGGTCACCGTGTCCAACGTGAAAGGCAAGACGAAGCGCTTCGGCCGCTTCATGGGACGCCGGCGCAACTGGAAGAAGGCCTACGTGCGCCTGGCGGCCGGCCAGGAAATCAATTTCGCGACGGCGGAGTAAGCGATGCCTCTAGTCAAAGTCAAACCAACCTCGCCGGGGCGGCGCGCGCTGGTCAAGGTCGTCACTCCCGGCCTGCACAAGGGCGAGCCGCACTGGCCGCTCACCGCAAGCCAGTCGAAGACCACCGGCCGCAACAACCACGGGCGCATCACCATGCGCCACAAGGGCGGCGGCCACAAGC
>DASWGT010000169.1:0-5980 GCA_036393575.1 Rhodospirillales bacterium
CATCTCCGGAACGCTGCGGGTGCTCATCAACAACAGCGGGCGCGCCGTCGACGAAACCATCACCCTGCCGGCACTCGACGGTCCGGCGGAAACCGTGCGCGTGCTGTTCACGTCCACGGCGAAGGTGGAGGTCTTCGAGGCGGGCGTTGACGAATTCGGCCAGATCGATCCCAACAGCCAGATCGTCATCAGCGCCGCCGATGTCGTCACCCTGTCCGGCACCGTGCGCTTTACCCGCCTGCCCAACAACCAGGTGGAGGTGGACATTCCCGATGCCTCGGTCACCGTCAACAACCCGGATGACGGCAGCGAGATCTTCGGCGTCAGCGGCGCCGCGCGTTTCTTCTTCGGCGGCGGCCAGGGCTTCCAGCTCCAGGATCTGCGCGTCACCGGTTACTCGATCTTCGGCGCCGGCGCCACCATTCCGACACCGGCATCGGCGCTCAGGCCGCCCAGCGCGATGCTGGTCGATCCCTTCAGCAACGTGGTACTTGACGTCACGGAACTGAACAACCGCGGCTACATCGACGTGGTCTACAACGACGTCAACCGCGTCGGCCTGAACGAGGACTCCATCACCGACAACACCGCCGAGTTCGTGCTGCTCGGTCCCGGCGCCAGCAGCGTGACCGTCAACGGTGCGGCCACCAAGGTGACGACGGCCAACAACGATCGCACCTTCCGCTACACCTTCACCGGCAGCTTCGACGCCGGCGGATTGGACAAGCTCATCGAGATCCAGTTCCTGGCGAACACCTACGCCGACACGCTGGGCGCCAACAATGCCGTTGGCATCGATCGCTTCTTCATCAAGGCCACCCCGCCGGCACCGGGTGAACTCCCGCCGCCCACCGCCAGGCTCGCCAACCCGTTCAGCGGCGCGGAAGTCAGCAAGCAGTCCATCAGCGCCAAGCGTTACATCGACGTCACCTTCCTGGCGCCGGGCGGCGGCACCATCACCGGCATCAACGGCGACGAGATCAAGCTTTCGGGTGCCGGTGCCGCCAACCTGGACCTGAACGTCAACGGCACGCCCAAGGGCACGCCGCTGCGGATCAATGCCACGACCTACCGCTACGGACTCGCGCCCAAGGCCAACATCGACGTTTCGGAGACCTTCCTCAACGGCGAGGTCATCGTCGAATTCGTGGCCGCTACCTGGGCGGTACAGCCGTCGTCCGGGAACGCGATTGACAACGCGCGCGCCAGCGACCGCTTCACCGTCTCCAGCACCACCCAGGACGCCGCCGCCGCGACAAATGCGATTGCCATCGGCCCGCTGTCCCTGGAAGGCCCGTCCGTCGGCCTCGCCGGACTCGGCTTCAAGGACGGCGAACTGGTGGTCACCATCGGCATCGGCGTCGACGTGGCCAAGCTGAACTTTGGCGGCAGCGGCCAGAATCAGACCCAGCCGTCCGCGCAGCAGAGCAGCAGCGGCATCACCGCGGAACTGCAGGGCGTGCTCGGCACCTTCGACCTCACCGTCGACATCCTCGGCCTCATCAGCGGCGAAGGCGGCGGCGTCGGCGCCACCGGCAAGTTCACCCTGGAGATCGCCTCGCTCAATGTGACCGTGCCCAACGTGGTCATCGTCAACGGCACCGGCATCCGCATCAACTACGACCCGGCCTACGACCCGGCGGAGAACAACGGACTCGCGCAGGAACTGGTGGTGGTCAACACCGCCTCCATCACCTTCCCGAGCATCGGCATCACCGGCGAGATCGCGCCGTTCACCGACGACAAGGGCACGACGAGCACCAGCGACGACGTCGTCATACCGGGCCTGGTCATCCGCGACAACGGCTTCATCCTCGGCCAGGCGCAACTCATCTTCGGCAAGCCGCTGCCGGCGGCCCAACCGGGGCAGCCCGCCGCCACCCAGGCGCAGCAGACGACGCCCGGCGCGGCCATTTCCATCGCCGGCATCCTTGAACTGAAGGACATCCGTATCGGGGTGCAGAACTTCGAGGTGGTGTTCGGCCAGTCACTGGACTTCGACGGCAACATCTTCATCGCCTCCGGCGGCGCCAAGTTCTTCCCGGGCAAGCCCATCTCGGCGGAGATCTCGGATCGCCTGACGGCCGAACCCAACGACCTGCCCGGCAAGCCGGACACGGAAGCGCTCAGGGCGACGCTGGAATTCGAGAACGGCAAGGTCAAGGCCTTCGTCTTCAGCGTCGATACCTTCAAGGTGACGCTGGGTACTTTCGTCACCCTGACGGGCCGCGATTTCTTCCTGGATACCGGTGCCGCCGACAACGAGACCCTGGTGAGCTTCGCCGCCGTCGGCGCCGAGGTGAAGGTGGGCTCGCTGCTGATCGGCGGCGAGGCGCGGAACTTCGGATTCCTCGGCGACGGCACCTTCTTCACCAAACCGGGCTTCGGCGTGTTCCTTAGCGTCGGTTCCGCCAACGGTGAGAGTTTCAAGTGGCCAAAGTGGCTGCCCATCAAGATCAACGAGATCGGCATTGAATGGCCCGACATCCAGGCCGATCCCGGCGACTTCCTGATCACCCTGTCGGCCAGCATCACCGGCCTGCAGGGCACCGGCGGCGGGCTCGAATTCTCCGGCACCGTCGAAGGCATCAAGATCGACGTCGGCCTGCTGCTGCAAGGCAAGTTCCCCATCGTCGACATCGCCTCGCTGGGGGTTTCCGTCAGGGGCAACCTGTTCGGCGGCGAACTGAACGCGACCCTCATCGGCGGCATCGTCAAGCTGGACGCGGGCGGCCGGCTCATCGACACCTTCGATCGCACCACGCCGGTGGCGGAGCGGATCTTCTTCGTCGGCGTAGAAGGCGGTTTCGAATTCTCGGGCGTCGGCGGGCTGACCATCCGCTTCGCCATGTCTGAGCTGGGACCGCTCGGCGTGTTCATCAACGCCTCGGTGCCGGGCGGCATCCTGCTGGAACCGAACACCGGTCTTTCCATCAACGATTTCTCGGCCGGCGTCGAGTTCTTCAAGACCCTGCCGTCCATCGAGGATCCCTTCGAGCTGCGACAACCGGCCTTCGACCTGCCCACCAACGTCACCCCGGAAAGCTGGCTGGCATCCGTGAAGCAGCAGGTGGTCACGCAGTTCCAGCTCATCAAGGCGAACCCGAATCTGAACGGATTCACCGCCGCCTTCACCTCGCCGATGATCATCACCGGCGGCGCCAAGATCTTTTCTATCTATACGTCGAAGGAGCTGTTCAACGGCGAAATCGTCGTCCGCTTCAGCACCGACGGCAAGTTCCTGGTGATCGGCAAGCTCAATTTCGCCGCCGACAACATCAGCATCAGCGGCAAGCTGTACGCGGATCTTTCCAAGGTCGCCAGCGGCGACGTCACCGTGCTGTTCCTGGCGGATATTCCGGACCAGGTCCGGCTGCTCACCATCCACGGCAAGCTCAAGATGGGCTTCCGCAACGCCAGCGGCGAGGAAGTCGCCTTTACCGTGCTCGAGCCGGCCACGGCCGACGCCACCCAGAAACTGGCCGGCCCCAGGGACGGCGGCGCCATCGGCGCCGGTGCGCTCAACGGCCGCGGCTACATCGACGTGGTGTTTCCGACGATTAACGGCGGCATCCTCAACCTGGGCTCGGTGACCGATCTTTCACCCGAGTTCATTCTGAACGTGCCGGTTGACAGCAACCTGAGGCTGGACGGCAGCCAGGCGCCGGTGCACCTCCAGGGCGACACCTTCCGTTTCTGGACCCAGGGCGCGATCCAGTCGGGTACGGCCACCATCACGTTCCTGCGCGAGTCGTTCTTCTACGACCTGAGCACCGGGGAAAAGGAATTCAACGCAAACGGCGCCTTTGAAGACGCCGACGGCGCGCTGCAAAACGGATCGCCCGACGCGCAGTCGATCACGCTTTCAGAACGCGCCTATATCGACATCAAGTTCCTGCCGAGCGCCGGCGCCAGCGTGGACGAGACCGTCGTACAGTCCATCGTCAACTCGGCCGTCGGCATCTTCCGCGTCGAGCGTGACTCCTCCACCTTCGCCACGCCGGCGGCTGACCCGACCGTCCTCGGGGGCGGCATCGTCCGCTTCTACTTCGACGGCGTCGATTTCACCCCGGGCGCCTACCAGGTGGTCTTCGAAGCCGGCGCGTGGCAGGACTCCCTGGGCGTCGACAACGCAGCGGCGGTCAAGAACTTCGAGGTGGTGACCCCCGCCGCCACCGTGGTCGGACCGTTCACCATCGGCGAGACCATCGACGTCGCGGTGCTCAACTCGCAGACCGACGACACGTCGGGTCAGCTTTACATCGACGTGACCTTCAAGCCCGCCCCCGGCGCGGGCCTCGACTACGCCTCGATCCTCGACGCCGGCGCCGAGTTTGAGCTGCGCGTCGGCGGCAACGTCATCACCGTCGCCGGCGCACCGACGCCCATTGCGCTGGATTTCAACGACGACTTCGTCCTCGAGGCCACAGAGGTTACGAACAGCGACGACCTCAACGGCGACAGCAACGTCGATGACGCCGACCTCGAGATCCTGCTGGCGAATGAAGGCATCCAGCGTTTCCGCTACCAGATTGACGCCGGCTTCCCCGCCTACGCGCCGGGCGAGGTGGAGGTCGAATTCCTCGCCGCCGACGCCAACACCGGCGAAGGCTGGTTCGACGGCGCGGGCAACGGCGGGTTTACCGAGACCCAGGCCTTCGTGGTGGAAGGCCCGACCGCGGACCTGGCGAAACCCGGCGACGGCGCCGACGTGGACGTCTCCGAGATCAACGCGCGCAACTTCATCGACGTCACCTTCCCGGCGGCGCCGAACGGATTCAGCATCGACTTCGCCTCCATCGCCGACCTGGGCGCCGAGATCGCCCTGGGCGGCGATGGCCTCGGCAACGTGACCCTGGACAACAGCCAGGCGCCGGTGCTGCTCTCCAACGGCGACGTGCGTTACTGGATCAACGGTGAATTCGTCGCCGGCGACGTCACCGTCACCTTCCTGCCGCAGACCTGGTCGTTCAAGGCGGACCTCGGCACGGCCAACGGCACGCAGCAGACCATCGCGCTTACCAGCGCCACGTTCCTGAGCGTCACCTTCGACGACGCGCCGGCGGGTTTCGCCATCGACCCGGCGTCCATCCTGGATCTCGGCGACGAGCTCATACTCACGCCGCCCGCCGGCAAGACCGTGAATCTGGACACCAGCAAGACCCCGACCCGCGTTGGCGATACCAACACCTACCGCTTCCGGATCATCGGCGACCACCTCACCGACGGCAGCGAGAGCGTGACCGTGGACTTCATCGACCAGTCCTGGTCGTTCACTGACACGGCACAGTCGGAGAGCACGGACAACCTCGGCGATCTGACCGCCACCAACGACCGCACCTACCTCGACGTGACCTTCACGCCGACTCGCGGTTCGACCATCGACCCGGCGCAGATCGACGGCGACGAGTTCACGCTCGCAGGCCCGGGCGTCGGCACCATCGCGCTGGACGTCGGCGAGGCGCCCGTACGCCTCAGTGGGGATACCTACCGTTTCTTCCTCACCGGCGCCTTCGAGAAAGGTGCGGTGGAAGTCGTCTTCGATCCCGACACCGTCACCGACGAGGCCGACTTCAGCAACCTGGCTGCGACCCAGGGCTTCACCGTTCAGGGTCCGACGGTGAAACTCGCCGGGCCGAACAACGGCGGCGCCATCGGTATCCAGTCCATCAACAATCGCGGCTTTATCGACGTGCAGATCGTGGTGCCGGCGGGCAAGCAGCTCGACGTCGATTCCGTGACCGACGAGGGTCCGGAGTTCACCATCAGTGCGCCGTCGGACGGCTCCATCGTGGTCGACGATTCCGAGACGCCCGTGCTGCTCGGCGTCAGCGGCAACACCTACACCTTCCGTTACTTCGTCACCGGCACCTACACGTCCGGCAACGTCGAACTCAGCTTCATCGCCGACAGCTACGAACTGGCGGACGGAACGCCGAACGCCGGCGGCAACGAGTTCCTGGTCTCGAACCCGTCCACC
>DASWGT010000170.1:0-4347 GCA_036393575.1 Rhodospirillales bacterium
GCGACGCCAAGGCGCAATTCAGCCTGGCGCGACATTATGAACAGGGCCGGGGCGTGGCGCGGGACGACGCGGAAGCCGCAGCGTGGTACCGCAAGGCCGCCGAACAGGGCCACGGCGAAGCGCAGAACAACCTCGGCGTCATGTACGCGACCGGCCGGAGCGTCGCCAGGGACTTGGGCGAGGCGGCGAAGTGGTTTCGCATGGCCGCCGGCCAGGGCTACCCGATGGCCCAGCACAGCCTCGGCATCCTGTACGCGCAGGGCCTGGGCGTGCCGCAGGACGACGTCGCCGCCCTGCTGTGGCTCGATCTCGCGGCGGCGCTCGGCAACCCCTTCGCCACCAAGGACCGCGACATCGTCGCCATGCGGATGACCGCCGAGCGGATCGCCGAGGCGGAGAAACAGGCGCGCGCCTGGAGGCCGGACAAGTAGAGGATATCAGGGGCGCGCTGCCGCTAGCTCCACGACGCCATGTTCGGGGCGACGCCCTCGCGCCAGGCGTTCGACGACTTGCATCTCGGGCACACGCGCTCACCGGCCCAGGCGCTGACGAACGGCGCCTGGCATTTCAGGCAATGACGGTCTTTCACGCGATCCGTCGGCTCGTTCTCGGCCTTCCTGAGATAGACCCTTCTGTGGAAGCCAATCCTCGACATGTCATCCCTCGCGGTCAACGGTTGATGGCGGCACGAAGGACCGCCGGAGTCCGCATCGACAAGCCCACGCTTAACTGCACATGATCTTGGCGTCGTAGGAGAAATCGCGCTTGAACCAGGAGGTGTCGACCCACAAGCCGAACTCAGGGTTGTCGCCGGCCACCCCCGGCACCCGGAAGGTGACCCGTTGCCCGGCGCCGAGCCGCATGCGCCGATTATGAATGAGTTTCGCCACCCCGGTCGTATAGACCGAGAGATTCCCCACGCCCGGCCAGGCCTCGCCCTTGTTGGTGATCGTGAATGTCGCGTCGCCGTCCTTGCAGCTGATCGAGACGTTCATGTCCAGGACGTCCTTCGCCGCCCGGGGCAGGCTTTGCCCGAGCGCCTCCCCGTTCCAGGAAAGAGCGCAAAACAGGATAGCGGCCGAAAAAATCTTGAGGATCTTCGTCATCGTTTATTCCTTGTTGTTTCCTTGATCGCGCTTGGACTCACGTTCCCGGCGCGTCGAATGCCCCTCTCGCGAGGCGCGAGCCGGGCATCAGAGAGGATTTCCCGCCCGTTTCAGCCGGCGCGCATGCTCCGACCGCTGTAGGCGGTCTTCGCGAACCAGATTCTTCAGCTCGCCCGCCAGGCCGAATACGGTTTTTGCCTTGGCCGTGGCCGGCGGCAGCGGTGCCGGCAACGGCAGGCGCGCGCTATCGGCCCGCCAGGGTGGGTTGGGCTGTCCAAAAAGTTCGGTGTCGATTTCGATCTCGATCATGATGGTTCCCGTCCCCGGGTTAATTCAGGCCCCGCATCGCACACCAGAGCCGCGTCCAGCTCTTCGGGATCGACGTTCAGGATTTCGGTAATGCCGGGATAGCCGGATTTCGTCGGCAAGCGAATCCAGGTCGCCATTCGTCTGTAGGCGGGGAACGAAACGCCTTCCAGGAGCTTCTCATCGGTCTCGATGTCATAGACGCCCGCCGGCCGAATGCCGTCCATTCCGCTCAAGGCGAAGGGCTGTTTGAAGGTCACTGTCTCTTTGCGGGTGCGCATGGTCATCAGATGTTTTCGGGTTTGGCGGCTATGCCCGCCGGTTGATGAACGACGGAGGAGAGCCGAGGCTCCCCTCCCATCGGCTGCAATCGCTACGACGTGGGCGACGACTGGGGTGACGCCGGTTCGCCGGCCGGCGCCTTGCCGGGCTGCGCCGACGGTTCACCGGCCGCCGATGCGGCCTTGATCCGATCGCCGGCGTCGTCTTTGCCGGGAGCATATTTCGAGGTGGAAAGTTTGTTAAAGGACATGGGAGGCACCTTATTTCAATTCGGCAGCAAGGATTTGCTGCTAGTATTGATATGGGAATTAAAAATATAAATACAAGGACTTAGCGATATTTATTATCTGATTATTTCCGATTTTACAGACAATACACACAGCAATACGAATGTATTACTGATAACGCGTGACCGATATGCCGAAATCCCGGCGGCGCGACGGAAAAATCAAGCGATGGAACCACGTAAATCGTTCCCGAATAACCGCCGCCGGCTTACCAGCGGCTCCACGACGCCATGTTGGCGGCGATGCCGTCGCGCCAGGCACCCGACGACTTGCATTTCGGGCACACGCGCTCGCCGGCCCAGGCGCTCGTGAACGGCGCCTGGCATTTCAGGCAGTGCCGGGGCTTCGTCCGCTGCGGCGGCTCGTTCTCGACTTTCCTGAGATAGGCTTTGCGATGATAGCCGGCGTCGGACATGCGATCCCTCGCGCTCAGCCGCACTTGATCCGGGCGTCGTAGTCGAATTGGCGCTTGAACCACGACGGGTTGACCCACAATCCGAACTCGAAATTGTCGCCGGCCACCCCCGGCACCCGGAAGGTGATCCGTTGCCCGGCGCCGAGGCGCATGCGGCGCTCGTGAACCAGCCGGGTCACCCCGGTCCAATAGACGGAGATCACCCCCGGCTCCGGCCACGCCTTGCCGTGGTTGACGATCATGAACACCGCGTCGCCGCCCTGGCATTTGACCGTGACCTTCATGTCGAGCAGGTCTTTCGGCATCGCCGCCGACTGTTGGCCGAAGGCGGCGCCGCTCCAGGCCAGCCAGCAGATCGCGAGGGCGATCGGCAAAGCGCGCGTGAGAGCCGCCGGCTTGGGGCCGTCAGGATCGGTCATCGGGAGTCTCCGCCGCGGTGGTCACGGCCGTATTCTTAGGCCTTCGGCTTGTTGAGCAGTTGCGCGCAGGCGGTGACGACGATCGAATCGGCGGTCTTGTCGCCCGGCAGCGCGACGGCGAACTCGCGCGCCAGGTCGTCGCGCGCCTTGCGGGCGGTGGTCTGATAGCCGTCGAGGCTGACGGTGTTCTTGGTAACCTTGAGATGGGCCCCGACCAGCGACGCGCAGATGGCGGCCTGGGCGTTGATCCAGGCGTCCTTCACGTCGGCTTTCTTGGATTCGGCACTGACCACCCAGTCGTTGGAGAAGCCGAGAATGCTGATGGTGATGGCGCCGGCGATCAGGCCGATAACAAAGGGTGTCGTCGCTTTCGGCATCGTCATGGTGAACTCCTTGATCTATTGGAATGAAAACGAGCGGCGAGGCGTGCCTGGCGGCAGCGCTTCAGGACGGCAATTCCCGGACGATCCGATCGGATCCATTTCGGCCGATCCGTTTGGGCCGACCCGATGGCGGGCCGTCCGGACACCGGCGAGAGACGAGCCCGGCGCGGGCTCGATGGTCAGCTTACGAGAATGCCGCCGAAGGCAATGGCCGCCACCACGGCGGCGGTCAGGATCCAAAATCCGGCCGCGGATTGCGCCGGCGATTTTCCGGATACCGAAGCATCAGGACTTCCTGTAATTTTGATTGGATCCATAAAATAAATCTCTGAAAACCAAACAATAGTATAGCACATCGATAAATAATTTACAAATATAATGCCAATAATTCCGGGGTCTATTACAGCCTTTTTATTTTACCGCCGGCCCCGGCTAGCGCGTTGTTTACCTTGTCTATAACGGCCGACGGGCGGCCGGGCGCCGGCTTTCACTTGCACGGCCACTCGCGCGCCAGGGCGCGGGCGACCAGCGTCACCGCCGGTTGCGTCACCAGGTCGCGGCGGGCCTTGAGGAATTCCTTCACCGCCACCACCAGGTGCTGAAGGGTGAGGTCGCCGCGGAGGCAGGCGCGATAGCCGGAGACGGCGGCGTTGTCGGCCAGCACGTCGGCGACGGCGCTGACGAAGCCGACGCACAGCGGGTTCTCGGCCATCCCTTTCACCTCGGAGAGGCAGTAGCCGTAAAGCCGCTCGCCGGTGGTCCAGTGGCCCTTTTGTGCGATTGGGGGCGCGCCCTGGGCCGGCTCCGCCGCGCCGGCCGGCCAGGCCAGCACCAGCGTCAGCGTTAAGGTGAAGGCGGCTAGCGCTGGCCAGGGGTGACGTCTTCCTCCGTGTCTCAACTCAAACTCCGTATTGATTGTATCGGTTTTGGACTCGGCGCAATCCCCACCTTGTATCTCATATTGTCGCCGCCGGGATTATGATGGCGGTGGCGGTGACGGGCGGGTGTGGTGGGGAAATTTCGTGGGCGTGCAACTATTCACTTCCATTTCACCTCCGGCGGCAGCGACATCAGGATGGCGTCGACGTTGCCGCCGGTCTTGAGGCCGAACTGGGTGCCGCGGTCGTATAAAAGGTTGAACTCGACGTA
>DASWGT010000171.1:0-1971 GCA_036393575.1 Rhodospirillales bacterium
GACCCGCCCGGTCAAGCGCGTCTCGCCCTTCATCCACCGGTTCGCGCTTGTCCGCCCCGCGAATCCGGCAATGCCTGCAAATGCATCTCCTCCCGGCCGTTGATGGCCGCCAGAATCGCCGCCAGACGATCGGCCCATTCCACCGCGCCGGCTTCTTCGCCTATGAGGTCCTGGCGGATTTCGACAAGGGCGTGGGCCAGCCCGCGTGCCGTTCCGTGGCGGCTCATCGTGTCGTTGGCCAGCGCCCCGCTGTACGGTTCGTTGTCGCCGGTGACGATCTCCGGGTGGGCGCGGAGCGCCGCGATCATTGCCGCGGCCAGCCGTTCGTCCCGGTCCCAAAGGATGCCGGCATGCCACGGCCGCGCCCGCCCGCGCCACACCGGCGTGAAGCTGTGGATGGAGACCAGCATCGGCGGCCGGCCGAATGCCAGCGCCCGCTCGATCGCCGCATCGACCGCGGCGTGATAAGGCGCGTGATACAGCCTGATGCGCCGTTCCCGCTCCACGCCGTCGACGGCTGCGTTGCCGGGAATTTCGGTTCCGTCGGACAGGCGCATGATCAGGGTCGGATCGTCCTCGCCCCGATTGGGGTCGATCAGCAGTCGCGAGAACCGCGACAGAACCGCCGGCGCGCCGAGCCGGATCGCCAGATGGCGCGCAACCATGGCGGCGCCGGGGTCGAAGGCGATATGACGCGCCAGCTCCGGTTCGCTCAACCCGAGGTTTCCGTACTCCGGCGGCAGGCTGTTGCTCGCATGATCGCAAAGGATCAGGAGGCCGCCCCCGGCATCGCCCTCGATTGTGGCGAAGGGCGCCTGTTCGTCGGTATCCTGCGGCGGGAGGGGTGGGACAAGGCCGACATTCATGGAGGCCGCATGATAGGACCGGCCCCTGTCATGCGCCATAGCGGCGGCGGATCGACGGGCCTTGATGGCGCCCTCTTTTCCGCCAACCTGAGCGGCCGAGCCCGACGCCTTCCGGCCCCCGGAGAACGTTGACAGGGCGAAACGACGCGCGTCATAACAACGGTCCGCCTGCGCCGCGACGCAGCCGACAACACAAGTGCCCCGGAGCCCGTGTCCTCAAGAGCGCCTATCATCACAGCACGGTTTCGGCAGGCGGTGGTCGTGGCCAGCGTCGCGGCCGTTGCACTGATCGCGGCCGTCGTTTTCATGATGCTTCAGCCGGCCGACGGCAACGATTCCGCCCAGGCGCGACTGCTCTCCGAAGCGAGCGCCACCGCCGGGGTGTCCGGCGGCCTGACCACCGACACCAGCGGCGGCGGCCTGCGCCTTTGCAACAAGACCGGCAGCCGCGTCGGCGTCGCCATCGGCTACCGGGAGAGCCGCCAGTGGATTACGGAGGGTTGGTGGAACGTCGCCCGCGGCACATGCGAGACGCTGGTCAAGGGACCGCTTGTCTCGCGGTTCTATTACGTCTTTGCCATCGACTACGATCAGGGCGGCGTTTGGGGCGGCCAGGCGGCCATGTGCACGCGCGACAAGATGTTCACGATTCGCGGCATCGAGGACTGTGTCGCGCGCGGCTACGAGCGTAGCGGCTTTTTCGAGGTCGACACCGGCGAGCAGCGTAGCTGGACGGTACAGCTGACCGGTCCCGGGCAGTCCGACATCGGAACGGGCGGCTGATGCGGCGCAATCGCAAGGCAAAGATACTCGCCACCCTCGGCCCATCTTCCTCGGACAAGGCAACCATCGCGAACCTGTTTCGCGCCGGCGCCGACCTGTTTCGCATCAACATGAGCCACACCGACCACGACATGCTGCGTCGGCTGGTCGGCACGATCCGCGACGTCGAGGCCGAGGTCGCCCGCCCGATCGGGATTCTCGTCGATCTCCAGGGCCCGAAACTCAGAATCGGGGCGTTCGCCGAGCGCTCCGTCATGCTGACGCCCGGCCAGACGTTCATTCTCGATTCCGACCCCACCCCCGGCGACGCCACGCGGGTCGA
>DASWGT010000172.1:0-7823 GCA_036393575.1 Rhodospirillales bacterium
TCGATCCTGATGAACATCCAGGAGATGTCGACCATCGCCCAGTACCGGCTGCCGGTGAAGGCGTTCATCCTCAACAACGAATACATGGGCATGGTGCGCCAGTGGCAGGAGCTGCTGCACGGCGGCCGCTATTCCGAAAGCTACATGGCGAGCCTGCCGGACTTCGTCAAGCTGGCAGAAAGCTTCGGCGCCGTCGGCCTGCGCGCCGAGAAGCCGGGCGACGTCGACGAAGTGATCGCCGAGATGCTGAAGTGCGACAAGGCGGTGATCGCCGACATCAAGGTCGACAAGAAGGAGAACTGCTTCCCGATGATCCCGTCCGGCGCCGCCCACAACGAGATGCTGCTCGGCCCCGGGGACGAGGCGGAAAAGCCGGTCAACGAAGAGGGCATGGTGCTGGTCTAGGCGCCGGCGCCACCTTGAATTCGCCCGCGGGTGGCCGTCCGCGGGCAACAACCTGGGACAACAAACGTGACCACCACTTCCGCGAATCAGAACAGGCACACCATCGCCGTGCTCGTCGACAACGAGCCGGGCGTGCTGGCGCGCGTCATCGGGCTGTTCTCGGGGCGCGGCTACAACATCGAGAGCCTGACCGTCGCCGAGGTCAAGGCGGTCGAGAACCTGAGCCGCATCACCATCGTGACGTCGGGAACGCCGATGGTGATCGAGCAGATCAAGGCGCAGCTCTCGCGCCTGGTGCCGGTGCACAAGGTATCCGACCTGACGTTGGAGGGGCCAGCGGTCGAGCGCGAGCTGGCGTTGGTGAAGGTCGCCGGCAAGGGCGACAAGAGGGTCGAATCGCTCCGCATCGCCGACATCTTCCGCGCCCGCGTGCTCGACAGCACCAATGAATCGTTCGTGTTCGAGATCGTCGGCGACACCGGCAAGCTGGACGCCTTCATCCGGCTGATGCAGCCCTTAGGGCTGGTCGACGTGTCGAGGACCGGCGTCGTCGCCATCGCCCGCGGCGCCGAGGCGCTGTAGCAGGCGTTCCGGCCGGCCCGCCGGCCCCCAATGGGCGCGCATCGGGCCGGCATCGGGCGGGCGCCCTTTTGTGATATGATCGTCGTCCAGGGAGGACATGTGACATGCGCGTTTATTATGATCGTGACGCCGACGTCAATCTGATCAAGTCGAAGAAGATCGCCGTCGTCGGCTACGGCAGCCAAGGCCACGCGCACGCGCTGAACCTGCGCGACTCGGGCGTCAAGGAGGTGGTGGTCGCGTTGCGCCCCGGTTCGGGCAGCGTCAAGAAGGCGAAGGCCCAGAAGCTCGAGGTGGTGTCGCCGGCCGAGGCCGCCAAGTGGGCCGACGTGCTGATGGTGCTGACCCCCGACGAGGGCCACGCCAAGCTCTACAACGACGACATCAGGAACAACCTCAAGAAAAGCGCGGCGCTGGCCGTCGCCCACGGACTCTCCGTCCATTTCCGGCTGATCGAGCCGCGCGAGGACCTGGACGTGTTCATGGTCGCGCCGAAGGGCCCCGGCCACACGGTCCGCGCCGAGTACCAGAAGGGCAACGGCGTGCCGATGCTGCTGGCCGTCGCCCAGGACGCCACCGGCAATGCCCACGACCTCGGCCTCGCCTACGCCTGCGCTATCGGCGGCGGCCGCGCCGGAGTCATCGGCACCACCTTCCGCGAGGAGTGCGAGACGGATTTGTTCGGCGAGCAGTCGGTGCTATGCGGCGGGCTGACCAGCCTGATCCAGGCCGGCTACGACACCCTGATCGAGGCCGGCTACGCGCCGGAGATGGCGTACTTCGAGTGCGTGCACGAGGTGAAGCTGATCGTCGATCTGATCTACGAGGGCGGCATCGCCAACATGCGCTACTCGATCTCGAACACCGCCGAGTACGGCGACTACGTGTCGGGCCCGCGGCTGATCGACGAGGCGGTGCGGAAGCGCATGAAGGAAGTGCTGGCCGATATCCAGTCGGGGCGCTTCACCACCCAGTGGATGACCGAATGCGCCGCCGGCCAGCCGAGTTTCAAGGCGATGCGCCGGCGCGCCGCCGAGCACCCGTTGGAGCAGGTCGGCGAGAAGCTGCGCGCCATGATGCCGTGGATCGGCCAGAACCGGCTGGTCGACAAGAGCCGGAACTAAGGCCCGAGCACGAGATTATTGGCGGAATGGCGGGGCTGGTCCCCGCCATTTTGCCGTTCCGGGCGGGCGCGGTGGCGACCCGGCGCATGGTCGAGGACCGCCCCGACAAGTCTTTGTTTATCAGGCCCTTAGGCCCCATCTTGGCAATTTGTTCTTAACCGGCCAGAATATTCGTGATAAGACGGTCGACGGATCGGGCAATTTCGATTCCGAGACGACCAGCGGATGGAAAAGTCGATGACGCCGACCATGCACGAGGCTCATGGCTTTCAGGGTGCCGGGCGCGAGCCCCGCGCCGCCGTCCGACTGCGCGCGCTTTCGCCGGCCCTTCTGTCGCGCGTTCTGCCTCTCGCGGGCCTTCGACTTAGGTGCCCTTGAACGCCGAAATGGCGCGAGAGCCGGATTTTCCGGCGTTCAGGGGATGCGACAAGCCGCTAACCCGCGCAACACCTGGTTGAAGGAAGGAATACTCCGATGAGCGCCCGCTCCGACAACAACCGAGTCATCATTTTCGACACCACGCTCCGCGACGGCGAGCAGTCGCCCGGAGCATCCATGAACCTCGACGAGAAGCTCCGCATCGCGGAGGTCCTCGAGGGCATGGGCGTCGACATCATCGAGGCCGGCTTTCCGATCGCCTCCGTTGGCGACTTCGAGGCCGTCAACGAGATCGCCAAGGTGGTCAAGGATTCGACCGTCTGCGGTCTCGCCCGCGCCACCAAGATCGACATCGACCGCGCCGCCGAGGCCCTGAAGCCGGCGAAGCGGCGGCGCATCCACACGTTCATCTCGACCAGCGCGCTGCACATGAAGCACAAGCTGCAGATGCAGCCGGACGCGGTGCACGCGAAGGTGATCGAAAGCGTCGCTTACGCGAGGAAATTCTCCGACGACGTCGAATGGTCGCCGGAGGACGGCTCGCGCACCGACCACGATTTCCTCTGCAAATGCGTGGAGTCCGCGATCAAGGCCGGCGCCGGCACCGTCAACATCCCGGACACCGTAGGTTACACGGTGCCGGACGAGTTCGCGGCCCTGATCAAGATGCTGTTCAACCGCGTCCCCAACATCGACAAGGCGGTGGTCTCGGTGCACTGCCACAACGACCTCGGGCTGGCGGTAGCGAATTCGCTGGCCGCCGTCAAGGCCGGCGCCCGCCAGGTGGAGTGCACCATCAATGGGCTCGGCGAGCGCGCCGGCAACGCGGCGATGGAGGAGATCGTGATGGCGCTGAAGACCCGCCACGACGCGATGCCGTTCACCACCAACATCAAGACCGAGGACATCATGAAGGCGTCCAGGCTGGTGTCGGCGATCACCGGTTTCGTGGTGCAGCCGAACAAGGCGATCGTCGGCGCCAACGCGTTCGCCCACGAGGCCGGCATCCACCAGGACGGCGTCCTCAAGCATGCCGGCACCTACGAGATCATGACCCCGGAATCGGTCGGGCTGACGAAATCGAAGCTGGTGCTCGGCAAGCATTCCGGCCGCCACGCCTTCAAGCAGAAGCTGAGCGAGCTCGGCTACGACCTCGGCGACAACGCCATCCAGGACGCCTTCAAGCGGTTCAAGGACCTGGCCGACATCAAGAAGGACATGTTCGACGAGGACATCATCGCGCTGGTCGACGACCAGGTGGTGCGCGCCAACGACCGCATCCAGATGGTGTCGCTGGAAGTCCTCTGCGGCACCAAGCACCAGCCGCCGGAGGCCGAGCTCGAGCTCGCCATCGACGGCGAGACCCGCTCCTGCCACGCCACCGGCGACGGCCCTGTCGATGCGGCGTTCAACTGCGTCAAGCGGCTGTTCCCACACAACGCGCGGCTGCAGCTCTATCAGGTGCACGCGGTCACCGGCGGCACAGACGCCCAGGCCGAGGTCACGGTGCGCCTGGAGGAGGACGGCCGCACCGTCAACGGCGCCGGCGCCGATACCGACACCATGGTAGCCTCGGTCAAGGCCTACGTGAACGCCTTGAACAAGCTGCTCCTCAAGCGTCAGAAAACAGCCCCGGAGGCGCTGTCCGCCTAGCACCGGCGCTGGCACGCAAAAACCGCACGTGCTGGCCGCTCCGGGCTGGCTTCGCGGCGTGGGTTTTTCTATAAAGGTCGCCAAGGAGGTGCCGGGGAGCGATCTCCGGCACCGCCGCGACTCGAAATCGGCGGCCGTTGCGCCCGCACTTGCCGCGCCACGAACAACAAAACGAACAAGGTGTAAGAATAAATGTTCTCAAGACTTTTCGGCTTCCTCTCGGCGGACATGGCGATCGACCTCGGCACCGCCAACACGCTGGTCTACGTCAAGGGCCGCGGCATCGTGCTCAACGAACCCTCCGTCGTCGCCATCGCCGAGGTGCGCGGCAAGAAGCAGGTGCTCGCCGTCGGCGAGGAAGCGAAGCAGATGCTCGGCCGCACGCCGGGCAACATCCGTGCCATCAGGCCGCTGCGCGACGGCGTAATCGCCGACTTCGAAGTCGCCGAGGAAATGATCAAGTATTTCATCCGCAAGGTGCACAACCGGCGCAGCTTCGCGAGCCCGCTGGTCATCATTTGCGTGCCGTCGGGCTCGACCGCGGTCGAGCGCCGCGCCATTCAGGAATCGGCGGAAAGCGCCGGCGCGCGCCGCGTGTTCCTGATCGAGGAGCCGATGGCCGCCGCCATCGGCGCCGGCCTGCCGGTGACCGAGCCGACCGGCTCGATGGTCGTCGACATCGGCGGCGGCACCACCGAGGTGGCTGTGCTCAGCCTCGGCGGCATCGTTTATTCGCGCAGCGTCCGCGTCGGCGGCGACAAGATGGACGAGGCGATCATCGGCTACATCCGCCGCAACCATAACCTGCTGGTCGGCGAAGGCTCGGCCGAGCGGGTCAAGGAGGAGATCGGCTCCGCCTGTCCGCCGGAGGAGGGCGAGGGCCGCACCATGGAGATCAAGGGCCGCGACCTGATGAACGGCGTGCCGAAGGAGTTGATCATCTCCGAGCGCCAGATCGCCGAAGCGCTCGCCGAGCCGGTCGGCGCCATCATCGAGACGGTGAAGGTGGCCCTCGAGCACACGGCGCCCGAGCTCGCCGCCGACATCGTCGATAAGGGCATTGTCTTGACCGGCGGCGGCGCGCTACTCGGCAACATGGACTACGTGCTCCGCCACGCCACCGGGCTGCCGGTATCGATCGCCGACGATCCGTTGACCTGCGTGGTGCTGGGGACCGGCCGGGCGCTCGAGGAGATGCGCCGCCTCAAGAACGTGTTGACGACCATGTATTAATCAGTTGTCAACTATGGTTAAGTATAGGGTAGAGGGCTAAAAGGAGTTTGTTTTCAGGGCGCTCGCCGTCCTCGCCGGATCGGCGACGCCGCAAGGGACCTTGGAGGGCATCCGCGTGCGCGAAGGACCCAGATCCTTCATCCGCCTTGCCCAGCCGATCAAGACCCTGGCCCAGCGTTTCGCTTACCTGGGGCTGGTGGTGACCGCGGTCGGACTGATGATCCTGGGCAAGGTCGACCAACTCTTGATGGACGGCTTCCGCGCCAATGTCACGGACGCCGTGGCGCCGATCCTCGATGCGGTGTCGCGGCCGGTCGAGTCGGTGAGCCGCGCCGTCGACCATGTGCGCGAGATCGGCCGCCTGCAGCAGGAGAACGCGCAGCTGCGCGAGAACGAGGCCCGGCTGCTGCAATGGCAGGCGGCGGCCAGGAAGCTCGAAGCCGAGAACAAGATGCTCCGCGACCTCCTCAACTTCGTGCCGGGGCCGGAGCCCAGTTTCATCACCGCGCGCGTAATCGCCGACACCGGCGGCGCCTTCGCCCACAGCCTGATCCTCAATGCCGGCGCCCGCGACGGCGTCACCAGGGGCGAGGCGGCGGTCACCGGCGAGGGCCTTGTCGGTCGCGTCGACAGCGTCGGCGCGCACTCGGCGCGAATTCTTCTCATTACGGACCTGAACTCGCGGATTCCCGTTCTGGTTGGGCCCAACCGCACCCGCGCCATCATGGCCGGCAACAACTCCGACCAGCCGCGGCTGATCCACCTGCCGCCGGGCGAAACGGTGGCGCCGGGCGACCGCGTCATCACCTCGGGCCACGGCGGCGTGCTGCCGGCCGGGCTGCCGATCGGCCAGGTGGCGACGGTGACCGACAACGGCATCAGCGTGCAGCCGCTGGTCGACCGCGGCCGGCTCGAATTCATCCGCGTCCTCGACTACGGGATCGGCGGCATCGTGCGCACCCCGGAAACCGACCGCGCCCACCTCGAGAACCGCAAGGCCGGCATCGGCAAGGGAGCCCGGCCCCGCACTCCATGACCTCCGGCCTCTGGCATCGGATGGACCTGCTGGCGCGGCAATTGACGCCTTCGATGCTGACGTTGGCGCTGGTGATCATCAACGCTGTGCCGTTGCACGTCCCGGGACTGTCTCGGATCGCCCCGCTGTTGCCGTTGATGGCGATCTACCACTGGGCTATCTTCAGGCCGCGCCTGCTGCCGGCTTGGGTGGTGTTCCTGGTCGGGCTGCTGCAGGACGTGCTCGGCGGCACCCCGGTCGGCGTCAACGCGCTGGTGTTCTTGGCGGTCTACGGTGCGGTGCTGTCGCAAAAGCGATTCTTCATGGGCAAGTCGTTCGCCATCCTGTGGCTCGGGTTCGCGCTGATCGCGGCCGGCGCGATGGTAATCAGCTGGGCCGCGGTGTCACTCCTCAGCGTCGGTGTGGTCGAGCCGCGGACGGTGATCTTCCAGTACCTGCTCACCCTCGGCCTGTTCCCGGCCGTCGCCTGGCTGTTCGTGCATTGGCAGCGGGCGTTCCTGAGGCAGGTCTGAGATGCATCGCGATTCCGAGCGCCAGAAACTGTTCAGCCGCCGCGCCGCGATACTGATCGGCGGCAAGGCGGTGCTGCTGTCGGCGCTGGCGGCCAGGATGTATTACCTGCAGGTCATCGAGGCCGACCGCTACCGGACGCTGGCCGAGGAGAACCGTATCAACCTGAGGCTGCTGCCGCCGCCGCGCGGGCGCATCGTCGACCGGTTCGGCGTGCCGATGGCCGACAACCAGCAGAACTACCGCGTGTTGCTCAACGCGCGCGAGACCAAGGACGTCGAGGAAACGCTCGACGTGCTCAGCCAGATCCTGCCGATCGGCCCCGGGGAGCGCCGCCGCATCCTACGCGAACTTCACCGCAACCGCAGCTTCGTGCCGGCGACCGTGCGCGAGAACCTGGACTGGCAGGAGGTCGCCCGCATCGAGGTCAACGCCCCCGACCTTCCCGGCGTCCTCATTGACGTCGGTCAGAGCCGGCATTATCCGCACGGTCCCGACGCCGCGCCGGTGCTCGGCTACGTCGCCGCCGTGTCGCCGAACGAGGTCACCGGCGACCCGCTGCTGGAGCTGCCCGGGTTCCGCATCGGCAAGACCGGCGTCGAGAAGATCCACGACACGCAGCTGCGCGGCACCGGCGGCTCGTTGCAGGTCGAAGTCAACGCCTTCGGCCGAGTCATCCGCGAGCTCAGCCGCCAGGAAGGCCAGCCCGGCGCCGAGGTCACGCTGACCGTCGATCTCGAGCTGCAGAAGATGGTCAGCCGCCGGCTCGGCGACGAAAGCGGCGCGGCGGTGGTGATGGACGTTCGCAACGGCGACATCCTCGCGCTGGCCTCGACGCCGAGCTTCGATCCCAACGCCTTCAACAAGGGCCTCAGCGCCGACGAATGGCGGGCGCTGTCGAG
>DASWGT010000173.1:0-3486 GCA_036393575.1 Rhodospirillales bacterium
TGCCGTCCTCTTTCACGTGCGGATTTTCTCGGCGTCCTCTCGCCGATGGAGGAGGTCGACGATCAAAATGCCGCCACGCCGCAGCCGATAGAAGATGACATGGGCTCCGTGCTCGTGGCGTCGGTATTCGTAGAACGGGCGGCCGAGCTGGGGCCGCGCGGCAAGCAACGTGAATGTGCTCTCGAGGGCGAGCAAGTAGGCATCGGCTTGCGCTTCGCCCATATGGACGAACGTATATTCATAGATCGCCGCCAGCTTGCGGTCCGCCCGTCGCGAGAGCCGATAGCCGGGCATCGCCGGCTATCACTTTTTCAGGCGCCGCTTCATATCGCGTACGATTCCCGGAATGCGCCGCAAGCTGATTCCAGTCGCCTCCGCAGCGCGCAACTCGCGTAGCAGCACTTCGTCGGATCTCATGCGTTGCTGATCGCGCCGCACCAGATCGCGGATGTACTCGCTCTCATTGTGATACTCGCCCGACTTGACGCGCGCACGGATGAAGCCACGCATGCGTTCGGAGAGCGAAACGCTCATCGATGCCATGAAAGTGATCTCCGGACGTTGCGGCAAGTATATTGTCTAATGGCATCTGAAAGCAAATGACAGCAGCGTCCATGTCGGGACTCCCGCTGAACGCTCATTAGGCTGCGCTGGGGCGACGACTGGCGGATACGGGTGGGATACGGGGACACGGGATACGGGGAGTGGATACGGGGACACAATGAATGAGGGTTCTGTGTGGCCCCGCGTGAGCGGCACGGCGGGTTTAGCGGCGCGGCGTGCGGGGCCGCACGGAAGCCTTATTGAAGGAAGCCGCGGCTGGCGTGCCGGGTCTATGGGGATTGGGCGCGGTCGGTGTGCGAAGGGGAATGCCGGCAGCGGAACGATATGGGGAAGGAAGCGGCTTTCGCCGGCGGCGCATCAGGGCTTGAAGGATGATGGCGGTGCTGTCGGGGTGGCTGAAGCGGCCGAGTGACGCGCGGGTTGCAGGGTCGAGGACGCTGCCGGTCGCGGCCGGGCAATAGCGGCACGGTGGCGGCGCTGATCGATGCCGCGGCAAGGGGCGAGGCTGTGTCGGGACCGGGGTTTCGGGTCATGAGGTGTTCCAGAAGGGCGTGGTGGCGAGCGGGTTGGAGCGCGGGATGATGGCGAGTTGGATCATGCAGCCGCCGCAGGCTGGACAGCGGTCGAGGGCGCGCTCGGCGACCGGCTGGCCGGCCTGGTGGTCATCGCCGGCTTGCGCCTGCGGCACGGGGGCGGCGAGCAGGCGGCGGCACAGGTCGAGCTTGGCGGCGCGGTGGCCGTTGGCGAGAAAGCCGTAGTGGCGGATGCGGTGGAAGCCGTCGGGCAGGACATGGAGCAGGAAGCGGCGGATGAACTCGTCGGCGGCGAGGGTCATGACCTTGCGCTTGTCATGATGGCGATAGTCCTTCCAGCGGAAGCTGACGCGGTCGTGGTCGATGGCGATGAGCCGGCTGTTGGCAATAGCGACGCGGTGGGTGTAGCGGGCGAGATATTCGAGCACCCGGGCCGGCCCGCCGCCGTTGGCGGATAGCTCGACGGGGCGCTTGGCATAGACGACCCAGGGCGTGGCGCGCAACGGGCGCAGCTGGGCGGCGAACGCCGGCGGTTCGGCCAGGGCGGCGAGATCGGCGAAGAAGTGCAGGCGCCGGTCGTCGAAGGCGGCCTGCAGCCGGTCGAGGAAGAGGCGGCGGAAGAGCCGCGACAGGACGCGCACGGGCAGGAAGAAGCCGGGTCGGCAAGCGACCCAGCGCGTGCCGTCGAGCGAAGGACCGCCGCCGGGGACGAGGCAGTGGACATGGGGGTGATGCTGGAGGTTCTGGCCCCAGGTGTGGAGCACGGCGAGACAGCCGATCTCGGCGCCGAGGTGCTTGGGGTCGGCGGCGATCAGGCGCAGCGTGTCGGCGGCGGCGTTGAACAGGATGGCATAGACGACGGCCTTGTTCTGGAAGGCGATCGCGGCGATCGGCGCAGGCAGGGTGAAGACGACGTGGAAGTAGGGCACGGGCAACAGCTCGGCCTGGCGCTCGGCCAGCCACTGCGCGCGGGCCATGCCTTGGCACTTCGGGCAGTGCCGGTTGCGGCAGGAGTTGTAGGCGATGCGGATCGTGCCGCAGTCCTGGCAGTGCTCGACATGGCCGCCGAGCACGGCCGACCGGCAGGACGCGATGGCGCCCATGACGCGGCGCTGGGCGAGGCTCAGATGACCGTCATGAGCCTCGCGGTAAGCGGCGCCGTGGCGGCGGAAGATCGCCGCCACCTCCAGAGCGGGCCGCACCGGTTGAGGGTCAGCCGGGCGCGGTTCGGCCGGGCGTCGTCGGCGGGCGCGGCAGGCGGTCGAGCGGGCTTTGCGTCGCGGCGATGAGATTGGTGGCGACGCGGGTGTAGATGGTCGTGGTCGCCAGCTGGCGGTGGCCGAGCAGCACCTGGATGATGCGGATGTCGGTGCCCGCTTCGAGCAGGTGGGTGGCAAAGCTGTGCCGCAGCGTGTGCATGGTGACCGGCTTGTCCAAGCCGGCGTCGCGCGCCGCCGCACAACAGGCCTTGTGCAGCGTCTTGCGGCTGACCGGCTGCCCGGGCTCGCGCCCGGGGAACAGCCGCAGTGCCGGCTCGCCGCGCTGTCGCGCCGTCGCAGCGGGCCGGGCCGACCGCCAATAGGCGCGCAGCATCGCCAACAGCTGCGGCGACAGCATCACGTAGCGGTCCTTGCCGCCTTTGCCGTGCTCGACCCGGATCACCATGCGTTGGCTGTCGATGTCGCCGACCTTGAGCGCCGCCACCTCCGACACCCGCAAACCGGTGGCGTAGGCCGTCGCCAGAGCGGTCCGGCTGCGCAGATCCGGCACCGCTTGCAGGAAGCGAACGACCTCATCGACGCTCAGCACCACCGGCAGCCTCTTGGGCTCCTTGGCGCTGACGATCCCGGCAACGACACTCCGCCGGCCGAGTGTCGTTCCGAAGAAGAAACGCAGCGCGCATGCCGCTACGTTGCGGGCGGACCACGAAAGGCCGAGCTCCAGCAAATGCTGCTGGTAGGCGCGCACCTCCGCCGCGCCCAGCTGATCGGGCGGCCGGCCAAAATGCCGGCTGAACTTCGCCACTGCGTAGACGTATGCTTGCTGCGTTGATGGGGAAAGGTTGCGAACCTTCAAGTCGTCGATCATTCGACGGCGAAGTGGCGTCATCCGAGCCATCATGGAGTCTCCTGTTTGACGATTGGGTTTGGACCACCGCAATCTTGTCAGACAGGAGGCTCCTCGCCTCCAAATCCCCGCCTCAATGCCGCGTCAGCGGCTTCGTTCAATGAATGAGGGTTCTGTGTGGCCCTGCGTGAGCGGCACGGCGGGTTTAGCGGCGCGGCGTGCGGGGCCGCACGGAAGCCTTATTGAAGGAAGCCGCGGCTGGCGTGCCGGGTCTATGGGGATTGGGCGCGGTCGGTGTGCGAAGGGGAATGCCGGCAGCGGA
>DASWGT010000174.1:0-3077 GCA_036393575.1 Rhodospirillales bacterium
GACGATGACGACGCCGGCGAATGCCGGCCACACGAGGCGCCCGAACCGCTCCCACGCAAGTCCGGTCCTGAGAAACGGGCGGTGGCGAAACGGCGGCACCGCCAATGCCTCGGTCCAGCCGATCGGCGAGAACATCGCCTCCCGCAGAAGCACGGTGAGCTGGGTGCGCCCGAACGGACGGCCGTAGCCAAAAGGCGTCGCCTCGAGCCGCGCCCAGATTCCGCTCCGGTTCGGCACGACGATAAGCACGCGACCGCCGGGCGCCAGCACCCGCCAGATCTCGCGAAGCTGATCGCGCGCGTTGGCGGCAACCTCCAGGCTGTGAATGACGAGGACCCGGTCGACCGAGGCGTCTGAAAGCGGCAGAGCGTCGTCTGCGACCAGCGCGGTCGCGTTCGGCCCCTCGCGCGGCCAGTTGACCACGCCCTGCGTCGCCGGCATCAGGGCCACGATGCGTTCGGCCCCTTCGCCGAGGTGGTGCAGATACGGCGTGGCGTAGCCGATGCCGACGAGACTCTCGCCGGCCAGCGATGGCCAGCGCTCCTTGAGCCGTTGGCCGATCAGCCGCCGGGCAACGATGCCGAGGCGGCCGCCGTAGAATGCTCTCAGGTCGATCACGTCGAGATACATTGGCGGGATGCTACATCAGCCGGGTGGCCCGGCGCGACTGCCGATGCTACTCATTGAAAAACCACCGCTTTGCGAGGCGCCATGGCTCTGATCGTCGAACAATTCACCTGTCGCACCGACAACTTCGGCGTCCTGATTCACGACCCCGACACGCACCTGACGGCCTCGATCGACGCGCCCGAGTTCGGCCCGATCAAGGCGAAGCTCGACGAGAAGGGGTGGCGTCTCAACCGGATCCTGACCACGCATCATCACGGCGACCATGTCGAGGCGAACCTGGCGCTGAAGAAGGAGTACGCCTGCACCGTGACCGGCCCGTCCGGCGAGGCCGACCGCATCCCCGGCATCAACGACCAGGTGCGCGGCGGCGACACATTCATGTTCGGCGGCTTTCAGGTGCGCGTCATCGACACGCCCGGCCATACGCTCGGTCACATCAGCTACTGGCTGCCGGAAGCGCGGGTGGTCTTTTCGGCCGATGTGTTGTTTGCGATGGGCTGTGGCCGCATCTTCGAGGGGACGCCGGAAATGATGTGGAATTCGCTCGAGCGGCTTGCCGCCCTCCCGGACGAGACCGCCGTCTATTGCGGCCACGAGTACACCGAAGCGAACGCCCGCTTCGCCGTCACCGTCGAGCCCGATAACGCCGATCTCATCGCCCGCGCCGAGGAGGTCCGCCGCCTGCGTCAGGCCGGCAAGCCAACGCTGCCGACCACGATTGCGCTCGAGAAGCGCACCAATCCGTTCCTCCGCGCCAGCCAGCCCTCGATCCGGCGGCGTCTTGACATGGTGGACGCCGACCCGGTGGCGGTCTTCGCTGAACTGCGGCGTCGCAAAGACAATTTCGCCTGACCAAGGGAGCCGGCAATTGGTGTAGCCATCCTGCATTTTTGGCCGCAAAGTGTGTGGACCGCGGGCCGTCGGCGGGCATAAGCTATTCAGCCAATAGACAAATCGTTAAAATGGCCGGCGTCGCCTTGGGGAGTGGAATGGCCGAGACCATCAAGAGCGCGTTGTTGCTCGACTACGAAGGGCTGCACCGCAGCATCTCCGGAGTGGGCGGCGCCAACGACAGCCGTCTGGCCGACCGCGCCGCCGCCTGGTTAGCGGCGATTGAGACCGGCCGCCTGATCGGGCCGCCGGGAACGCGGCGACGGCTTGTGTCGAAGCGCTGCTACGCCGGTCCGACCGTCCTCGGCAAGAATCGCGACGCCCTTGGCGCGGCCGGCTTTGAGGTGATCGACTGCGGCCCGAACGACAGCAGCGGCCGCAGTCCGGCTGATATCCACATCACCATCGACACCATCGAGGCAATGGCGAAGCCGGACGGCGTCGACGAGTTCATCCTTATGTCGGCTTCCTCCGACCTGGCGCCGCTGCTGGGCCGTCTCAAGGCCAGCAAGCGCCTCGCCACGATCTACGCCGACTCCGGCACACCGGACGCGGACAAGGCGCTCGCCGACGCGCTTCTCGACAGGACCGCGTTTGTCGAGTTCCTGTCCTCGAACGAGGTTCCCGTTGGCGAAGACAAGAACGCCAGGACAGCCGACCGCGCCGAGATCGAGGAATTTGCGCGCCGCATCCACGCCGCGACGAACATCCCCTTGTTCTCCCCAAAAACCTACGCCGAGCTCTTCCGGCACCTCACGGACGAAATCCGCGAGAACGGCTACCACTTCCAGACCACCGCCCGGCGCGTCGCCGAGCGCATGACCGCGGCCGGCCGGAACGTGACGCGCCGCCAGGTGGTGTTCATCGTCAAGGGACTGGCCCTGAAAGGCCACGTCTTTTCGACGAGCGACACCGCCGACGGCCTTGCCGAGGTGTTCCGCGAACAGGCCCGCTACCTGGTCACCAACGCCGGCATCGATCTCGATGAACGACAGGGTGAACTCTTGAACGCATGGTTCGTGAGCCACGCTCCGCCAAACCCGCCGACGAAGCCGAAGACCGCGGCCGAAGTCGGCGGCCAGAACGGGAGCAAGCCGCCGCCGCCGCGAGCACCGGCAGCCGAGCCGAAACCGGCCGCCGCGAGGCAGGGCGCAGCCGCTCGCGAGACGTCGGCGCCCGTCAAGACGCCGCCGGCCGCCGCGAAGCCGGCGCCCATCCCCGTCAAGCCCGTCGAACTGCCAAAATCCACAGCCAAGCCGTCGACGTCGGTGAAGTCGCCCTCCTCGCCGGCTGCCCGGGAGGAAGCCAAGGCGGTCATCGCGGCGCGGATCGCGGCCTCCGCGAGGCTGAAGCCATCCTCGCGAACCGCGCCGGCCAAGCCCGCGGCAAAGGCGCCGGTGACCAATTCGCAGCCCGAGCCGCGCAAGAAGGCGGCCGATCAGGCATCCAACGAGCTTGAAACGTCGATACTGGCGGCGATCGCCGAGGCGGTCGATGTCCTTGTCGACGACCGCGCGAACGAGGAGGCGTCGGCGACTGTCCCGCCGAAGCGCCGG
>DASWGT010000175.1:0-26279 GCA_036393575.1 Rhodospirillales bacterium
GCGCGGTTAGTCCGCGCCTGATTGTGCACAAATATAGTTTAATTACGTCGGACTACGCGAGCCCAATTTTTGCCGATTCCGCCCGCCAATTCCGAACCTTGAATTGAAAACGCCGTGCCGTCGTATCCGATGATCGCCGCCGTTGGTAGGCGGAGTCCGGGTAAGTCCTTGAAGTTTAGCGCGGCTCTCCCGGTTTGATGCCCAACCTCAGGGCTATATGACGCTACGGAATTCCGGGAAAGTCCGCGTTCAATCCAGGGGCTCGGCCAGAAACCTAGTGGCGGGGTCGGTGATTTCGGCGCGGCCCGTCACCAGCGGCAGGTCGCGGGCTTGCTTACTGGTCGGAGCGTTACCCGCGGCGGCGATCAGCCCGAACACCGACGACACCGCCTGGCCGAGAGCCGCCCCGGCGTCGCCGGCCTCGAGAAAGCGGCCGAGGAACAGCGCCGCCAGCACGTCGCCGGCGCCCTTGGCCCTGGTCGCTAGCTTCGACGTCGTTACCCGCCAGGCGCCGGCGGCGGTAACGGCGAGGGTGGAGATCCGCGCCTCGGCGCCTGCCGCGGCGGCGCCATCGGCGGCGATCGAGGTCGCCACCACCAGCCGCGGGCCGCGCCCGACGAGCGTGCGGGCCGCTGCCATCGCCTCGGCCTCGGTGGCGACCGGCCGACCCGACAGATAGGCGAGCTCGAAGCGGTTGGGGGTGACGATGTCGGCGGCGGCGACCGCTCGCTCGCCGAACCAGTGGGCCAGCGCGTCCTCGACGTAGAACCCCTCCTCGTCGTCGCCGATCACCGGGTCGCAACAGTAGAGGGCCGCCGGGGCGGCCGCCTTGACGGCGGCGACCGCCGTCAGCACCGCCTCGCCGGTATCGACGCTGCCGAGGTAGCCGGTGAGCACCGCCTCGACGCCGGCGAAGGCGCCGCCATCGGCGATGCCGTCGAGGACTTGGGCGACGCGACGGGGCTCGACGACGTGGCCCCGCCATTGCCCGTGTCCGGGGTGGTTACTGAAGAGCGTGGTATGGACCGGCCACACCTCGTAGCCGAGGCACTGCAGCGGGAACACCGTCGCCGAATTGCCGACGTGCCCGCGCGCGACGTGGGAGTTGATGCTGAGAATCGCCATGCCGCCGACCTTGCCACAGACCGGGTCCGGATTGTAGGTTCCGGCGACTAACGACGCGACATTGCCGAGGGGAGATACCGATGCCGAAGACCGCGCGGCCGCGCCGTTCCGTCCTTTACATGCCGGGTTCGAACGCGCGGGCGCTGGAAAAGGGCCGCATACTGGCCGCCGACGGCCTGATCCTCGATCTCGAGGATGCGGTCGCCCCCGACGCCAAGGAATTGGCGCGCCAGCAGATCCGCGACGCCATCAGGCAGGGTGGCTATGGCCGGCGCGAGCTGATCGTGCGCGTCAACGGGCTCGATACCCAGTGGGGCCGCGACGATCTCACGGCCGCCGCCACCTTCGGCGCCGATGCCATCTTGCTGCCGAAGGTGGAGAGCGCCGGCGCCGTGCACCAGGCCGAAGCCATGCTGGCCACCGCCGGCGCACCCGACACGCTCGCGGTGTGGTGCATGATGGAGACGCCCCTCGGCATGCTGCACGCCGAGGAAATCGCGGAGGCCAGCCCACGCGTCGGCGCGTTCGTCATGGGCACGTCGGACCTGGCCAAGGACCTGCACTGCGCCCACACCCGCGACCGGCTGCCGTTCCTCACTTCGCTCGGGCTGTGCCTGCTGGCGGCGCGGGCCGCCGGCATCGCCATCCTCGACGGCGTGCACCTCGACCTCGACGACAACGTCGGCCTCGAATACGCCTGCCGGCAGGGCCGGGAGATGGGATTCGACGGCAAGACGCTGGTCCACCCCAAGACCATCAACATCGCCAACGAGGCGTTCGCGCCGTCGCCGGACGAGGTCGCGTGGTCGAAGAAGATCATCGCCGCCCATGCCGATGCGGCCGAGCAGGGGAAGGGCATCGTCGTCGTCGACGGCAAGCTGATCGAAAATCTGCACGTGCTCGAGGCGCAGCGGCTGGTGGCGCTCGCCGACGCGATCCGGGAAATGGAGCAGGCGGCGACCTGAGGCCTGTCCGATGGGCGTCACATCCGACCCGAAATCCGGAGCGAAATCCAGCCAGGGCAATTTCTTCGAGGATTTCTCGCTCGGTCAGGAGATCGTGCATGCGACACCGCGGACGCTGACGGCGGGCGACGCAGCGGTCTTTACGGCCCTCTACGGATCGCGCTTCGTCGTGTCGTCGTCGGACGCGTTCGCCCGCGCCGTCGGGTTCAAGGCCGCTCCCCTCGACGATCTCCTAGTTTTCCACGTGATTTTCGGCAAAACGGTGGCTGACGTGTCCGTGAACGCGCTCGCCAACCTCGGCTACGCGGCCGGCATGTTCGGGGCGCCGGTCTACGCCGGCGACACGCTCGCCGCCACCTCGACGGTGATCGGACTGAAAGAGAACCGGGACAACAGGGCCGGGATCGTCTACGTGCGCTCGGTCGGCCGCAACCAGAGGCGCGAGATGGTGGTCGATTACGTGCGCTGGGTGATGGTGCCGAAGCGCGTCCCCCATGCGCCGAAGCCTGGGGTGCCGGCGCCGATGGCAGTGGTGCCCGAGCTGCTCGAAGCGGTGGCGGCCGAAGCGCTCAAGGTACCCACCGGTTTCGACTGCGGCGGCTACGACTCGGTCGCCGCCGGAAGCCCGCACCTATGGGACTCCTATCGGACGGGCGACCGCATCGACCATCTCGACGGGATCACCATCGAAGAGGCCGACCATATGACCGCGGCGCGGCTCTACCAAAACAGTGCGAGGGTGCATTTTAACCAGCACGCCGAGAGGAGTGGCCGCTTCGGCCGCCGCATCGTCTATGGCGGCCACGTCATCAGCATCGCCCGGGCGCTGTCGTTCAACGGCCTCGCCAACGCCTTCAGGATCGCCGCCATCAACGGTGGTCGGCACGTGGCGCCGAGCTTCGCCGGCGACACCATCTACGCGTGGTCGGAGGTGCTGGCCAAGGCGGCGATGCCGGGCAGGACCGATGTCGGCGCACTCAGGCTGCGCACGGTGGCGACCAAGGACCGGCGGGCGGACAATTTCCCGGGCCGCGGCGCCGACGGCGCCTATGACCCGGCGGTAGTGCTCGATTTCGACTACTGGGCGCTGATGCCGCGGCGGGCGGCCGGGGATTGATTTCGGCAAAGGAAGAGGTGTCAGGTACGTAGGTCCTGGGAAACCTCCGTAACGCGCCGCCGAAACAACGCTCCTGACACCTCTTGGAGCCGGCCAGGCTCCGTGCACTTGAAAGCGGCGGCTACGATCGACCCTCCCCTCCATGGACGCACCCTGGGCAGAGATAGCCCTTGGAGAGGTGGTCGTGGTTACGTTCCGGGAAGTTGCCCCCCCTTCACGAACCGCCGAAGCAAAACACCCCTCGCGCGTGCGGCCTTTCCTGCGATACCGGCCAGGGGCGGAGCCCCCGCCGATACGACCCGGAAACCGGGAGGTTCCCGGATCGGCGATCCGGCCTGCAAGCAGACCGGGCCGCCTGCCCTGAGCCCTCGGCCACCGCCAGCTTGCGCCGGTGAATGACCCCGGACCCTACGGAGCCGGCCAGCCTCCACCAGGGAGAGCGGCCGGTCCGCGAAAAGCCGCCTCGCGGTCAACGAGGCTTTTGCCGGCTTCCGTTCGTCACCGGCGGCCGAAGCCGTACGGCGCCTTGGGAAGCCTGCCCCCGGCTCGACGGATGAGTGAACACCCGCGTCGCCTGGGAGCGACTGGTTGTTGCCGCAAGCCGCAGAACCCCGAAGGATTGCGTGGCCGGACGACGACAACTCGTCGCATCGACGCTTTCGCGTGCACTTGGCATGATGAAAATCCCGTATGCTAAATTCAATTAAAAACGCAACGTAACGCTAAATATTCTGTGCATAACTGTTGTAAACTTTCACAATTCTCCCACAAGTTATCCACATAACTATTCACATCCATAATAATGGGAAAGTAAAACTTATAAATTGTATTGCTGCGGTCAGAAGCCGCCCCCGCCGGCGTCAAACCTCCCGTAGTCACCGCGGGCAGCACCCAGCAAGTCGGCCAATTGTATTCTTGTAGAGCTTGTTTATTCCGCGGCGAACATTGACTTAGCTCGGGTGGGCGTTTACCAATTTATTTGGCTCGGCGGCGCTGCCAAGGCGTTTGTCCGTCCTACGAGGATCAGCCCATGGCATCCGGCGATCGGCCACTGTCACCGCATCTCCAGGTTTATCGGCCGCAGATCACTTCGTTCCTGTCGATTGTGCATCGACTGACAGGCGTCGCCCTGGTCGGCGGCGCGCTCATATTCACTTATTGGATTTCCTCGGCCACCTACGGGCCGGAAGTATTCAAGCAGGCGCAGTCGATCCTCGGCTCGTGGTTCGGACGCCTGGTGCTGCTGGGGATGACGTTTGCGCTCTATTACCACCTCGCCAACGGCATCCGCCACATGGCATGGGACATCGGCTGGGGCTACGAAATGCCCAAGCTCCGGCTGACCGGCTGGCTGGTGGTGCTGTTCTCGGGCGGCATGACGGTGCTGACGTTCGCCGTCGCCTACGCAATCGCCGGAGCCTAGTGATGGAATACCGGTCTTCTCTCGGCCGTGTCCGCGGCCTCGGCAACAGCAAGGAAGGCGGCATCGGCCATTGGTGGGCCGAAAGGCTGGCCGCCGTCGCTCTGGTGCCGCTGACGTTGTGGTTCATCTATTCCGCCGTGCTGATGACCGGCGCCGACATTGTCCAGTTCAAAGCCTGGGTCGGCGCCTACGGCAATCCGGTGCTGCTGATCCTGTTCACCATCGCGGTCTATCACCACGGACAGATGGGCATGACGGTGATCATCGAGGATTACGTCCATAACGAGGCGGCCAACCTGATCGCCATCGTGCTGGTGAAGTTGGGGGCGTTCTTCTCAGCCACCTACACCATTTTCTGCATCGCCCGGCTGACGTTCGGAGGCTGACGCGCCGTGGCCAAAGCTTACGAGATCACCGATCATAAGTACGACGTCATCGTCGTCGGCGCCGGCGGCGCCGGCCTGCGCGCCACCCTCGGCATGGCGACGACGGGCTTGAAGACCGGTTGCATCACCAAAGTATTCCCGACACGTTCCCATACCGTCGCCGCTCAGGGCGGTATCGCGGCGGCTCTCGCCAATCCCGCCGATGATAACTGGCGCTGGCACATGTACGACACGGTCAAGGGCTCCGACTGGCTCGGCGACCAGGATGCCATCGAATACATGTGCCGCGAGGCAGTGCCCGCCGTATACGAATTGGAGCACTTCGGCTTGCCGTTCTCGCGCACGCCCGACGGCAAAATCTACCAACGCCCGTTCGGCGGCCATATGCGCAATTTCGGCGAAGCGCCTGTACCCCGTGCCTGTGCCGCAGCCGACCGCACCGGCCACGCCATGCTGCACACCCTTTACCAGCAATGCCTGAAACACGACGCCGAGTTCTTCGTCGAGTACTTCGCCATCGACCTGATCATGGGCGCCGACGGCGCCTGCCAGGGCGTGATCGCGTGGAACCTCGACGACGGCACCATCCACCGCTTCCAGGCGCATCTGGTGGTTCTCGCCACCGGTGGCTATGGGCGGGCCTATTTCTCCTGCACCTCGGCGCACACCTGCACCGGCGATGGCAACGGCATGGTGGCGCGCGCCGGCCTGCCGCTGCAGGACCACGAATTCGTGCAGTTCCATCCGACCGGCATCTACGGCGCCGGGTGCCTGATTACCGAAGGCG
This sequence comes from Rhodospirillales bacterium, assembly GCA_036393575.1. Taxonomy (GTDB): domain Bacteria; phylum Pseudomonadota; class Alphaproteobacteria; order Rhodospirillales; family Casp-alpha2; genus JACPJY01. The sequence continues at coordinate 5,804 of DASWGT010000175.1, forward strand.
CGCGCGGAGAGGGCGGCTACCTCACCAATTCCGAGGGCGAGCGGTTCATGGAGCGCTATGCGCCGACCGCCAAGGATCTGGCCAGCCGCGACGTGGTCAGCCGCTCGATGACGGTCGAGATCCGCGAGGGGCGCGGCGTCGGTCCCGAACGCGACCACATCTATCTGCACCTCGAGCACCTGGGCAGGGATTTGCTGGAATTGCGACTGCCGGGGATCACCGAATCGTCGCGCATTTTCGCCGGCGTCGACGCCTCGAAGCAGCCGATTCCGGTACTGCCGACGGTGCACTACAACATGGGAGGCATTCCGACCAATTATCACGGCCAGGCGCTGCGGCCGACAGCCGACGACCCGGACGCCGTCGCACCCGGCCTGATGGCGATCGGTGAATGCGCCTGTGCCTCGGTGCATGGGGCTAATCGGCTGGGATGCAACTCGCTTTTGGATATCGTGGTGTTCGGTCGCGCCGCCGCGATCAAGGCGTCGGAGCTGGTCAAACCGAACACGCCGTTGAAGCCGCTGGCGGCCGATTCCGCGGAGTACGCTCTCGCCCGACTCGACAGGTTGCGTCATGCCGATGGCGGCTCGAAGACCAGCGAGATCCGCGTCGTCTTGCAGCGCGCCATGCAGAACAACGCCGCCGTGTTTCGCACCTCCGAGGTGCTGAAGCAAGGCGTCAAGGAGGTAGGCGAGATCGCGTCGCGCATGAGCGACGTCAAGGTCGCCGACCGTTCCTTGATCTGGAATTCGGACTTGGTGGAAACGCTCGAACTCGAGAACCTGGTCGCCTGCGCGCTCGCGACCATTCATTCGGCGGAGGCCCGCCACGAAAGCCGCGGCGCCCACGCCCGCGAGGATTACCCGAACCGCGACGACAAGAACTGGATGAAGCACACGTTGGCTACGATCAATCACAAGGGCAAGGTTACCCTCACCTATCGCCCGGTCCATACGTGGACGCTGACCAAAGAGGTCGAATACATCGAACCTAAGGCCAGGGTCTATTGACGGCCCCGCATCGCTGACGGAAGGTCGAACAGATGGTTGAATTCACGCTGCCCGCCAATTCCAAAGTCACCAAGGGTAAGACCTTCCCCGCCGAACCCGGCGCCACCCGGATCAGGAAATTCCACGTCTATCGCTGGGACCCGGACAGCGGCGCCAATCCTCGTATCGATACTTTCGAAGTGGACCTCGACAAGTGCGGGCCGATGGTTCTCGATGCCCTGATCAAGATCAAGAACGAGATCGACGCCACGCTGACCTTCCGCCGCTCCTGCCGCGAAGGCGTGTGCGGGTCCTGCGCGTTCAACATCGACGGCACCAATACGCTGGCCTGCACCAAGCCGATCGCGGACATCAAGGGCGACGTAAAGGTCTACCCGTTGCCGCACCTGCCGGTGGTCAAGGACCTGGTACCCGACCTCAGCGTGCCCTATGCGCAGTACAAGTCGATCAAGCCGTGGCTGCAGGCCGATACCCCGCCGCCGACCGGCGAACGCCTGCAAAGCCCCGAGGAGCGCGCCAAGCTCGATGGGCTTTGGGAATGCATCCTGTGCTTTTGCTGCCAAACCAGCTGTCCCAGCTACTGGTGGAACGGCAACCGCTATCTAGGGCCGGCGATTCTTTTGCAAGCGTACCGCTGGATCGCGGATTCCCGGGATGAGGCGGCCGGCGAGCGGCTCGACAACCTGGATGACCCGTTCAAGCTTTTCCGCTGCCATACGATCATGAACTGCACCAACACCTGTCCCAAGGGCCTGAATCCCGGGAAGGCGATCGGCGACATCAAGATCGCGCTGATGAAAAGGCGCTAAGGTCCGCTCTCAGCGCCAGCCGTAACGACGCCGCCGGGGATTCCTGGCGGCCGTTTTTGTCGGTTGCGGTCGGAATCCGGCTCAGGAAAGTTTGATATTGCCGTCGATGTTGGTGCTGAGGCCAAGCGAGTCGATGGAAAGCGTGACCCTGGCCTTGACGGTTTCGTTGCCCTTCAGCTTGCCGCTCTTGACGGCGCCGCGCACCGCGCCTTCGATCTCGCGCTGCGAGGTCACGCCGACGTTCTTGAGGAACTTGCGGATCTGCATGTTGAATACGTCTTCGTCCATGGATGTCTCCCTGCGTCCCCGGCGAGGCACCCGGCCGGACTCTTCCAGGGGGCGCCATCGACACATGAATTGAAGAATGCCGCCCATGATATAAGTCCAACGCGGCCTCCCGACAATGGAGAACAGGCACATGTACCGACCTCGGCATTTCGATAGCAATGACAATTCGGCGCTTTTTCGCGTCATGCGCGACAACAGCTTCGCCCTTCTGGTGTCTGCAGGCGGGGGCGGCATGGTGGCAAGCCATATCCCATTGTCCCTGGATGCCGACGGCGGCGACCGGGGCCGGCTGTTCGGCCACGTGGCGCGGGCCAACGACCAATGGCGGGGATTCGACGGCAAGGCCGAGGCGATGGCGGTGTTCCAAGGAGTCCACGCCTACGTGTCGCCGTCGTGGTACGTGTCCGAAACGATGGTGCCGACGTGGAATTACGTCGCCGTCCATGCCTATGGGCGGCCGAAGGTGATCGTCGACGCGGCCGCCGTCCGCGGCCATCTGGAACGGCTGGTCGCGACCTACGAAAGCCCGGCAACGGGTCCGTGGTCCATGGACCGGCTGCCCGACGATTACGTGCAACGAATGATCAAAGGCATCGTCGCCTTCGAGATGCCTATCGAGCGGCTGGAAGGCAAGTTCAAGCTCAGTCAGAACCGCTCGGCCGCCGACCGCGAGGGTGCCATCAAGGGGCTCGAGGGCAGCGGCGATGTGGTGGCCCGCGAGGTGGCGCGGCTGATGCGGGACTTCGCACCGGCCGACTGATTGCCGGAGTCTGTCATTTCAGAACAACAGCACTTTGTCCGCATTCAGGGTGAGTTGGGCTAGATCGGTCATGGTTCCGCGGACCGTTCCCGCGACGAGTTGGTCGTCACCCAGCCCGCGTGCGTCCATGCAGGTGCCGCACAACACCACCCGCGCCTGGCGCGCGATCCCTTTGATCATGCGTTCGACGTTGTAATAGCCGTCGGGTGTTTTTTGTCCGGCCTTGGCGCAGGCTACGGCGTCAGCCATGAGGAAGACAGAGACCTCCGGCCTTGGATCGGCCTTCAGAAGCGCTTGCGCCAGACGAAACGCGTTGTAGCAACGTTCCGTGCCGTAGGGAGGATCGTTGAGAATGAAATGGATCTTCATGCTTTGCCTCACACGCTAAGGTTGGTGCCCCTTTCCAGAACGGTTCCCGAATTCGCGTTCCACGGTGACGCGTCGCTCGCCGCCGGCCTTCATTTCCTCCTCCAGTCGCGGCGGTTGATGGGATAGTTGCCGGCTTCCATAAGGAAAGGCTGGACCAGCATCCGATGAAGATGTAGTTGCGCCGGATCGCGGAACAGGTCGATGCCGATGGTCATGCTTTGATGGCCCTTCTCCGGCTGATCCCGGTAAGTCCCCATCAGCCGATCCCACCAAGGCAGGTTGAAGCCGAAGTTCGAGTTCGTCTCGTGCGGTATGATGGAGTGATGCACGCGGTGCATATCCGGGGTGACGACGATCCAACGCAGGATCCGGTCCAGGCCATGCGGCAGCGTCACGTTGCTGTGGTTGAACATAGATGTGGCATTTAGCAGTACCTCGAAGATCAGCACCGCCGCCGGCGGGACGCCGATCAATACAATCACTCCCATCTTGATCGCGATGGACAGCAGAATCTCAACGGGATGGAACCGGGCACCGGTGGTGACATCGAAATCAAGGTCAGCATGATGCATCCGGTGCAACCGCCATAACGCCGGCACCGCATGAAACATCACATGCTGGAGATAGATAGCAAAATCGAGGATGACTACAGACATCACGACGGCTGCCCACGCGGGCACATGCATGATGTTTAGGAGACCCCAGCTTCGCTCGCCGGCAGCCACGGCCATCGTGATCGGCGCCATCGGAAACACTGCCCGGGTCAGGACGGTATTTAGAGCCACGATGCCCAGGTTCGAGTACCACCGCACGGCCTTCGATTGCGCCAGGGCGCGGCGTGGTGCGATCACCTCCCACGCTGCCATCGCCGCCAGCATGCCGAAGAAAAATCCGAGCCGGATCGCCGTTTCGTGGTCGAGGAGGGTGTCGGTCATCCATCGTTTCCATTGCCGCGGAGGTTAGGTGTCGGGGGCCTGCAGCCGGTGATTTTTCCCGGTCCTCCTGGCCCCCAACGGGCATTCCCGCGCCAACAATATGGTGATAGTCTCAGGCAAAGAAAACGCATAAAACGGCTTTCGTTTTTTCGACCCGGGGCATTCGTCATGAACCTTCACCCCATGCTGTTGGCGCGGGCCGAACAGGGCATGCCGGTCCGTGTAGCGTTGATCGGCGCCGGCAAGTTCGGGTCCATGTTCCTGGCCCAAGCGCAGCACACGCCGGGCCTGCACATCCTCGGCGTCGCCGATCTCGCGGTAGAGCGGGCGCGCCAAGCGCTGCTCGCCACCGGCTGGCCAAAGGAGCGCATCAGCGCCACCTCGCCGGCCAAGGCACTGGCAACCGGCGGCACCTTTATCACCGACGATGCCGAGCAGCTGATCAACGCCGGTGGCCTCGACGTGGTGATCGAGGCGACCGGCGTGCCCGAGGCCGGGATTCAGCATGCGTTGGCGGCGATCAGGCGCGGCCGTCACATCATCATGGTCAACGTCGAGGCCGACGTGCTGGCCGGGCCGCTGCTGGCGGAAAAAGCGAAGCGCGCCGGCGTCGTCTATTCGCTGGCCTACGGCGACCAGCCGGCGTTGATCTGCGAGATGGTGGACTGGGCGCGGGCCGCCGGCTTCGAGGTGGTGGCGGCCGGCAAGGGCACGCTTTATATGCCGGAATTCCACGCCTCGACCCCGGAAACCGTGTGGGGCCATTACGGGCTGACGCCGGAGCGGGCGGCGAAGAGCGGGCTGAACCCGAAGATGTTCAACTCTTTTCTCGACGGCACCAAGTCGGGGATAGAGATGGCGGCGGTCGCCAACGCCACCGGCCTGACGCCGGCGCCCGGCGGGCTCGCCTTTCCGCCCTGCCCGGTGGAGAAGCTGGCCAGCACGCTGATCCCGGAGGCCGACGGCGGCAAGCTGCATCACAGGGGCCAGGTCGAGGTAGTCTCCAGCCGCGCCCGCAACGGCCACGACCTCGAAAACAATTTGCGCTGGGGCGTCTACGTGACTTTCGAGGCGGCGAACGAATATGTTGAGAATTGCTTCTCCGACTATGGCCTGATCACCGATCCCAGCGGCAAATACTCGGCGCTGTGGCGCCCCTATCACATGATCGGCCTTGAGCTCGGCATCAGCGTCGCCCACGCGGCGCTGCTACGGATGCCGACGGGCGCGGCGACCGGCTTCCGCGCCGACGTGGTGGCGTGCGCCAAGCGCGACCTCGAGGCCGGCGAGATGCTCGACGGCGAAGGCGGCTTCACGGTGTGGGGCCGGTTGATGGAGGCCGGCGATTCGGTCAACGTCGGCGCGGTTCCGATCGGCCTCGCCCACGGGCTCAAGCTAAAGCACCGGGTAAAGCAGGGCGCGGCACTGCAGTGGTCGGACGTCGAGTTGCGCGAGATCGAGAACTCGGCCGCCTATCGGTTGCGCCGCGAGATGGAGGCCGTCTTCGCGCCGCCGCCGGGCAAGGCCCGGGTCGCCTCGTGACGCGGCGATGCGCCCGCCGCCGGCATCGCGACACCGCCATCGCATGAAACGCAGATAGGCCCATCGTCACGGTTTCCCCTCATGGAAGCTCAACGCGATATCGGGCCGAAGCAGGCCTATCAGGCACTTGTCGACAGCGGCGACATCAAGCCCGACGCGACGCAGGCTGGCGCCATCGACGAGCTGCAGGCGCTGCACAAGGCACTCGGCGCATATGCGGTACAGATGGGCAAGAAGAACTGGATGACGCGGCTCCGGCTCGGCCGCAACCGGATGCCGCCGCCGCGCGGCATGTACGTTTGGGGCGGCGTCGGACGCGGCAAGTCGATGCTGATGGACCTGTTCTACGACTGCGTCCCGATCGAGGCTCGCAAGCGCGTCCACTTCCACTCCTTCATGCAGGAGGTCCATAAGCGCGTTCACAGCTTCCGCCAGGCGGTACTCGCCAAAAAGGCCCCTGAATCGAGCGATCCGCTGGTGGCGCTGAGCCGCGTCATCACCGATCAGGCGTGGCTGCTGTGCTTCGACGAGTTCCACGTCACCGATATTGCCGACGCGGTAATCCTGGGCCGGCTGTTCGAGGCGCTGTTCGAGGAAGGCGTGGTAGTGGTGGCGACGTCGAACCGAGCACCCAAGGACCTGTATAAGGGCGGCTTGCAGCGCGAGCTGTTTCTGCCGTTCATTTCGTTGATCGAAGACAAGCTCGAGGTATTCGAGCTCGACGCCGGAATCGATTACCGCCTCGACCGGCTGAAGACCATGGAGGTGTTTCTGACGCCTGCGGACGCCGAGGCCGACCGCAGGCTGGAACGTGATTTCAAGAGCCTGAGCACCGGCTTCAGCCCGTGCCCGGTGACGCTGCAGGTGCAGGGCCGCAAGATCGACATCCCGCTGGCCGCCGAAGGCGTGGCCATGGTCAGCTTCAAGGACCTCTGCGAAAGGCCGCTCGGCGCCGCCGATTACCTGGCGATCGCCGAGTGCTTCCACACCCTGCTGCTCCGGGGAATCCCGCGGCTGGGCCCGGAAAAACGGAACGAGGCCAAGCGTTTCGTGACCCTGATCGACGCCTTGTATGAGGCCAAGGTCAACCTTATATGCTCAGCTGAAGCGCCAGCGGAGGCGCTGTATATTGAAGGCGATGGCGCCTTCGAGTTTCAGCGTACGGTTTCCAGGCTGATGGAGATGCGGTCCGCGGACTATATGGCGTTACCGCATGCCGGTTGACCCGGCATTTCCCACCTGCTAGCTGTTTGTCTAGCTTGATACTTTGCGAAGCACGGTTTTCGGCCATATATACCTGGTATTAACTGGCACGGCGCTTTTAGCGATCCCATAGTTAACGCTGTCTCCCGGACCGCCAGGAGAAATGCCTTTATGGAAACCGTCATTCTGCCCGCCACCGAAACGTTCGTCCCGTCGGCCATCGATCCGACGCTGGATCCGTGGGCGGAGATCGCTCGTCTCCGGCGAGAGAAGAACGCCGTCATCCTGGCGCATTATTACCAGGACGCGGAAATCCAGGATTTGGCCGATTTCGTCGGCGACTCGCTGGATTTGTCGCGCCGGGCGGCTTCCACCGACGCCGATATGATCGTGTTTTGCGGCGTCCGCTTCATGGCCGAGGTGGCCAAGATCCTGAGCCCCGAGAAGACGGTTCTGCTGCCGGACGCCAATGCCGGCTGCTCGCTCGAGGACGCTTGTCCGCCGGCGGACTTCGCCCGCTTCCGCGCCGAGCATCCGGACCACATCGCAGTCACCTACATCAACTGCTCGGCGGCGGTGAAGGCGCATTCGGACATCATCGTTACCTCGTCGAACGCCGAGCACATCATCCGCCAGCTGCCCGAAGATCGGCCGATCCTGTTTGCCCCCGACCGACACCTCGGGGCGTATCTCAGCCGCAAGACCGGTCGCGAGATGACCTTGTGGAACGGCACCTGCATCGTCCACGACCAATTTTCGACCCGCGAACTGGTGAAGCTGAAGGCGAAGCATCCGACGGCACCGGTCGCCGCACACCCGGAATGCCACGAAGGCATTCTCGATCACGCCGATCACGTCGGCTCCACCCGGTCGATCCTCGAATACGTGCTGAAGGCGCCGCAAAAAGAATTCATCATCGCCACTGAACGGCACATCATCCATCAAATGCAGAAGGCGGCGCCGCAAAAGACTTTCATCCCGGCGCCCGGCTCGGACGGCAGCTGCAACTGCGCGAATTGTCCGTTCATGGAACTGAACACCATCGAGAAGCTCCACTTGGCGATGGTCAACAGCGCGCCGAGGATCGAAATCCCCGAGGATCTGAGGCTGCGCGCGTTGAAACCCTTGGAAAGAATGCTGGAGATGTCCCCGCCGGCGAAGCCGATTTCCAAAGCCGCGGAATAATCCGGCAGAATAATCCCGTGACCGCACCTCGACTCGCTCCCGCGGACGTCTATGCCGCGGTCGATGCGGCGCTGGCCGAAGACATTGGCAACGGCGATATCACCACGCAAGCGATCGTTCCCGACGCCGCGCGTATGCGGCTGGTGATGGTGACGCGTCAGTCGATCGTCGTCGCCGGATTGCCGGTGGCGGTTGAAGCGTTCAAACGGCTGGATCGCGAATCGGACATCAAAATTGACGCAATTGACGGTTCCCGACTCGATTCCGGCGCCACAATCGCCCGCATCGAGGGGCTGGCGGCGCCGTTGTTGTCGGCGGAGCGGACGGCATTGAATTTTGTGCAAACGTTGTCCGGCATCGCGACGTTGACGCGCAAGTTCGCCGACCGGATCGCGGGCACTGGCGCCGTGCTTCTCGATACGCGCAAGACGTTGCCCGGGCTGCGCAACTTGAGCAAGTACGCGACCGCCGTCGGCGGCGCCACCAATCACCGCATCCGCCTCGACGACGGCGTGCTGATCAAGGACAACCACATCGCGGTCGCCGGCAGTGCCGCCGAGGCGATCCGGCGCGCCAAGGCCAAGGGCCTGAAAAACGTGCAAATTGAATGCGATACGCTGGAGCAGGTGCGACAATCGCTGGCCGCCGGCGCCGACCGCCTGCTGCTCGACAACATGTCGCCCGTAATGCTCCACGAAGCGGTCGCGATCGCCGCCGGGCGCGTACCGCTCGAGGCTTCGGGCGGCGTGACGCTGGAAACGATCCGCAGCATCGCCGAAACGGGAGTCGATTTCATCTCCGTCGGCGCGATCACGATGTCCGCGCCGGCCGTAGATATCGGACTCGATCTCGCAAACGATTGACGAAATCCATCGAAACCGTTCACGACTCGATCCGGACCGAGTAGTCCCGAAAAATTTACCAATAGTTTCCACGACTCTTGCCCTCGACTCCGAAACGGAGTAGGAAATTCACAATGCGAGGAGGCTTCGGCCTGGCTTTTCGGCCGTCTTGATATGGGGAAACGTCGATGGCCCGAAACAAGATCGCGTTGATCGGCGCCGGAAACATCGGGGGCACGCTTGCCCATCTTGCCGGTTTGAAAGAACTCGGCGATGTCGTTCTGTTCGACATCCTCGCCGGCATTCCTCAGGGAAAATCCTTGGACATCGCCGAATCGTCGCCAATCGAAGGCTTCGATGCGCGCATTCGCGGCGCGCGCAGTTACAGCGCCATCAAGGGCGCCGACGTGGTCATCGTCACCGCCGGCATCGCCCGCAAGCCGGGCATGAGCCGCGACGACCTGATCGGCATCAATACAAAGGTCATGCAATCGGTGGGCGCCGGCATCAAGGCGCATTGCCCGGGTGCTTTCGTCATTTGCATCACCAATCCGCTGGACGCCATGGTAATGGTGCTCCGCGATGCCTGCGGGCTGCCCCACACCAGGGTGGTCGGCATGGCCGGTGTCCTCGATTCGGCCCGCTTTCGGTATTTCTTGGCCGAGGAATTCAAGGTTTCCGTCGAAGACGTGACCGCCTTCGTGCTCGGCGGCCACGGCGACACCATGGTGCCGCTGGTGCGCTATTCCACCGTCGCCGGCGTTCCGCTTCCCGATCTGGTGCGTCTCAAATGGACGAGCCAGAAGCGTCTCGATGCGATCGTGCAGCGGACGCGCATGGGCGGCGGCGAGATCGTAGCGTTGTTAAAGACCGGGTCGGCGTTCTACGCGCCCGCCAGTTCGGCCATCCAAATGGCCGAATCATACCTAAAAGACAAACGCAGGGTGCTGCCCTGTGCCGCCTATCTAAGGGGGGAGTACGGTGTCAAAGGGCTTTACGTGGGTGTGCCCTGTATCATCGGCGCGCGCGGCGTCGAGAAGGTGGTCGAAATCACGTTGAATCGCCAAGAGCAGGCGATGTTTACGCGGTCCGTCCAGGCCGTTCGCGCCCTGATCAAAATCACCCGCGATCTCATGAAGAAGTCAGCAACAGGCAAAGGAAGGACCTAAGCTATGGCAAGGAAAGCAAAGAAAAAGAAGGCTGCGAAGAAGCGTAAGAAGGCGACGAAGAAGAAGGGAAAGAAGAAGCGCCGGTAGTCGCTTCTTCGTTGATCACGTAAATATCGAGGCATCGCCGGGTCGAGAGACATCCCCATGAATATTCACGAATATCAGGCGAAGCAGTTGCTCGCCCGATACGGGGTGGCGGTGCCCCGAGGCGGGGTCGCCTATACAGTCGACGAAGCGGCCACCCAGGCCCAAGAACTGGGCGGCCCCGTTTACGTGGTCAAGTCGCAGATCCATGCCGGCGGTCGTGGCGCCGGCAGGTTCAAGGACAACCCCGGCGGCAAGGGAGGCGTGCGAGTCGTCAAGTCCGTCGAGGAGGTCCGCGAGAACGTTCGGGAGATGCTCGGCCACGTCCTAGTCACCAAGCAAACGGGAACGGGCGGTAAGGAAGTCAAACGCGTCTATATCGAAGAAGGCTGCGAGATCGCGCGTGAACTTTATCTCGGCATGCTGCTCGATCGCGGGACGTCGCGCCTGACCATGATGGCGTCCACCGAAGGCGGCATGGAGATCGAGGAAGTCGCAGCCAAGACCCCTGAAAAAATCCTCAAGGTGTCGATCGACCCGGCGACGGGGATGATGCCTTACCATGCCCGGAAACTGGCCTTCGGCCTCGGGCTGGAAGGCAAGCAGGTCGGTTCGGCGGTAAAATTCATGCTCGCGATGTACAAGGCCTTCACTGAACTGGACGCCAGCATCGTCGAAATCAACCCCTTGGTGGTCACCAAGGGCGGCGAAGTCCTGGCTCTCGACGCCAAAATGAATTTCGACGACAACGCGCTTTACCGCCACAAGGACGTGGCCGACCTCCGCGACGAGGACGAGGAAGACCCGGCCGAGCTGGAAGCGGCCAAACACGAACTGAATTACATCAAGCTCGACGGCAATATCGGCTGCATGGTCAATGGCGCCGGCCTGGCCATGGCGACCATGGACATCATCAAGCTGAGCGGCGGCGCGCCCGCGAACTTCCTGGACGTCGGCGGCGGCGCCACCAAGGAACGGGTGACCGAAGCGTTCAAGATCATTCTGTCCGATCCCAACGTGGAGGGAATTCTAGTCAACATCTTCGGCGGCATCATGCGCTGCGACGTCATCGCCGAAGGCGTGGTCGCCGCCGCCCGCGAGGTCAGCCTCGACGTGCCCCTGGTGGTGCGTCTGGAAGGCACCAACGTCGAGCGCGGAACCAAAATTCTGGCCGAATCCGGGCTGCCGATCGTGTCGGCCAAGGATCTTGGCGACGCTGCGGTGAAGGTCGTCAAAGCGGTCAAAGAGGCCGCCTGATGGCTGTCCTCGTCAACGCCAAGACCAAGGTCATCTGTCAGGGCTTTACTGGCGCGCAGGGCACGTTCCATTCGGAGCAGGCGATCGCCTACGGCACCAAGATGGTCGGCGGGGTGACCCCGGGAAAGGGCGGCACCAAGCACTTGGGCCTGCCGGTGTTCGACACCGTTGCCGACGCCGTCGCCAAGACCGGCGCCGACGCCTCCGTCATCTACGTGCCGCCGCCGTTCGCCGCCGACGCCATCCTGGAGGCCATCGACGCCCGGGTTCCGCTGGTAGTCTGCATCACCGAGGGCATCCCGGTGATGGACATGGTGCGGGTGAAGCGCGTGCTGATGGGCTCGAAGAGCCGCCTCATCGGCCCCAACTGCCCCGGCATCATTACCCCCGGCGAGTGCAAGATCGGCATCATGCCGGGGCACATCCACAAAAAGGGCAAGATCGGCATCGTGTCGCGCTCGGGGACCCTGACCTACGAGGCGGTGGCGCAGACGACTGCCGCCGGGCTGGGCCAGACCACCTGCATCGGCATCGGCGGCGACCCCGTCAACGGCACCAATTTCGTCGATTGCATCGAGATGTTCCTCGGCGACAAGCAGACTGAGGCCATCGTCATGATCGGCGAGATCGGCGGGTCGGCGGAAGAGGACGCGGCCCAGGTCATCAAGTCGTCGAAAATCAAGAAACCGACGGTCGGCTTTATTGCCGGCCTGACGGCCCCCCCGGGCCGGCGCATGGGCCACGCCGGGGCCATCATATCCGGCGGAAAGGGCGGCGCCGCCGACAAAATCGAGGCCATGAAAAGTGCCGGTATCCATGTCGCCGATTCTCCGGCTAAAATCGGCACCACCATGTCCAAGGCCTTGAAAGGGTGACGTAAAGGGGCTACCCGTATCCTGTTAAGATACGGTTAGGCGTCAACCCTGGGGGGACGCGTTGTCAAGGCGCGTCAATTAGTGATGACCGCACTTAACCTCGTCGATTTCCTTTATACCGGCAATCAGGTCTATCTCGCCGAAATGTATCAGCGATTCCTGGACGATCCGGGATCGGTCGATCCGCGCTGGCAGGAGTTCTTCAGCGGCCTCGACGGCGACTTGCGCGAGCTGCTGCAGGAAAAGCGGGGCGCTTCCTGGGCGCCGTCTACCGCCAACATCGTCGGCCAAGAAGATTCGCAGCCGATGGCCGAACGGATGGTCCGCGACGCCGGCGTCGAGGCGATCGAACCCGCCCGTGCCGCCGCCCCGCGTATGGCCGCCGGCCGGGTCCGTGAAGCAACCCTCGATTCACTCCGCGCCCTGATGCTGATCCGCGCCTACCGGGTGCGCGGCCACTTGCTGGCCAAGCTCGACCCGCTCGGGCTCGAGGTGCGCGAGCACCATCCGGAACTGGACCCCGCGACCTACGGGTTCCAGGAACGCGACATGGACCGGGAAATCTTCATCAACTACGTGCTCGGCCTGGAGACGGCGACGATCCGCGAGATCATGGCCATCTTGCACGAGACTTATTGCGGTCATATCGGCATCGAGTTCATGCACATCCAGGACCCGGACGAGAAGGCGTGGCTCCAGGAACGCATGGAAACCATCCACAACCAGACCCATTTCACGCCCGAGGGCAAGCGCGCCATCCTCAACCGGCTGCTCGAGACCGAGGGCTTCGAGCGCTACCTGGACAAGAAATTCACCGGCACCAAGCGGTTCGGGCTCGACGGCGGCGAAAGCCTGGTCCCGGCGATGGAGCAGATCTTCAAGCGCGGCAGCCGGCTCGGCATCGATGAGATCGTGCTCGGCATGGCACACCGCGGGCGGCTCAACGTGCTCGCCAACGTCATGGGCAAGCCGTTCCAGGCGATCTTCTCCGAGTTCCAGGGCGGTTCGTCCCATCCCGACGACGTGCTGGGCTCGGGCGACGTCAAATATCACCTGGGCACCTCGTCGGACCGCGTCTTCGATGGCCGCAAGGTGCACCTGAGCCTGACCGCCAATCCGTCGCACCTGGAGGTGGTCAATACCGTCTGCCTCGGCAAGGTGCGCGGCAAGCAGCGCCAGCGCAACGACGCCGACCGGCAAAAGGTGATGGCGCTGCTGCTGCACGGCGACGCGGCGTTCTCCGGCCAGGGCCTGGTACCCGAAGCGTTCGACCTCTCCAACCTGCTCGGCTATCAGACCGGCGGCACCATCCACCTCGTCATCAATAACCAGATCGGATTCACGACGGCGCCCAAGTACTCGCGCTCGTCGACCTATTGCACGGATGTCGGCAAGGTCGTCTCGGCGCCGATTTTCCACGTCAACGCCGACGACCCCGAGGCGGTCGTCCATTGCGCGCGCATCGCCACCGAGTACCGCCAGAAGTTCAAGAAGGACGTGGTGGTGGACATGATCTGTTATCGCCGCCACGGCCACAACGAGGGCGACGAGCCGATGTTCACTCAGCCCTTGATGTACAAGAAGATCGCCCAGCATCCGACGACCCTGCAGATTTACGCCAAAAAGCTTATCGCCGAAGGCGCCATCACCCAGGAATGGCTCGACAAGGCGACGGCTGAGTTCAACAAGACGCTCGACGCGGCCTTCGAGGCAGCGGCCAACTACAAGGCCAACAAGGCCGATTGGCTGGACGGCGTCTGGGCCGGGCTGTCGGTGGCGGCCGGCGACGCCCGGCGCGGCGTCACCGGCGTATCGCTGGAGCGCCTGAAGGAGGTCGGCCAGGCGCTGGCCCGCATCCCCGACAATTTCAACCTGAATGCGAAGATCGTCCGCCATCTCGAGGCCAAGCGCAAGATGATCGAATCCGGCGACGGCCTCGACTGGGCGACCGCCGAGGCGCTGGCCTTCGGCACCCTGTTGCTGGAGGGCAATCCGGTACGCCTGTCGGGCCAGGATTCCGGGCGCGGCACGTTCTCGCAACGGCATTCGGTGCTGGTCGACCAGATGAGCGAGGAACGCTACGTGCCGCTTAACAACCTGCGCTTCGGCCAGTCGCCATTCGAGGTTATCGACAGCCCGCTCTCCGAGGCCGGCGTTCTCGGCTTTGAGTACGGTTACAGCCTTTCCGAGCCGCAGATGCTGATCCTGTGGGAGGCGCAGTTCGGCGACTTCGCCAACGGAGCCCAGGTGGTGATCGACCAGTTCGTTTCGTCGGGCGAGCACAAATGGCTGCGCATGTCGGGCCTGGTAATGCTGCTACCGCACGGGTTCGAGGGTCAGGGGCCGGAACACAGCTCGGCCCGTCTCGAGCGCTACTTGCAGCTGTGCGCCGAGGACAACATGCAGGTCTGCAACTGCACCACGCCGGCCAACTATTTCCACGCGCTGCGGCGGCAGGTGCGACGCGAGTTCCGCAAGCCCCTGGTGCTGATGACGCCGAAATCGCTGCTCCGCCACAAGGGTTGCGTGTCGCGCCTCGACGACATGGCCGAAGGCACCACCTTCCACCGCGTGCTGTGGGACGCCGGCGAAGTGCTGCCGGACGATCAGATCAAGAAGCTGGTCTTGTGTTCGGGCAAGGTTTATTTCGACCTCCACGAAGAACGCGCCAAGCGCAGCCAGAAGGACGTCTACATCTTGCGCGTCGAGCAGTTGTTCCCGTTCCCGAAGCTGGCGCTGATCGACGAGATCGGCCGCTTCAAGAACGTCGACGAGATCGTCTGGTGCCAGGAGGAGCCGCGCAACATGGGCTCGTGGAGCTCTATCTTCGAGCCCCTCGAGCAGGTACTGCTCGAGCTCGGCACCAAGGCCAAGCGGCCGGCCTACGCCGGCCGGCCGGCGTCGGCGGCACCGGCCACCGGGCAGATGAAAAAGCACGTCGCCGAGCAGGCGAAGCTGGTCAACGAGGCGCTGACCGTTAAGGGCGGCGCAGCAGCCGGAAAGCCGGCGGCGAAAAAGGCCACCGCCAAGGCGACGGCGCTGAAGGGTAAGTAACCTGTCGATGGCACCGGTAATTCCGGGCCGTCGCGATACCGAGGTGCGAGATGGGCGTTGAAGTCAAGGTTCCGACACTGGGCGAATCGGTGACCGAGGCAACCGTCGCCAAATGGTTCAAGGCCGCCGGCGACGCGGTCGCCCGCGATGAGGCGCTGCTCGAGCTCGAGACCGACAAGGTAACCGTCGAGGTCAACGCCCCGGTGGCGGGCGCGCTGAAATCTATCTCGGCCCAGGAAGGCGCCGAGGTGCAGGTCGGCGCGTTGCTCGGCATCATCGAGGAAGGCGCCGCCGGCGCCGCCGCCCCGGCGCCGAAGGCCGAAAAGCCGGCCGCCCAGCCCGAGATGAAGGCCGCCTCGGCCCCTGCCCCCGCTCCAGCGGCGAAGCCGGCGCCGGCTCCAGCCCCGGTTGCCGTTCGTCCCGCCCCTGCTCCGACCACGGCCGCGATACCGGCCGGCGCGCCGGCGTCGAAGCCGCTGTCGCCGGCGGTGCGCAAGCTGGTCGAGGACAACAACCTGAATGCCGCCCAAATCCCGGCCACCGGCAGGGACGGCCGGCTGACCAAGGGTGACGTGCTCGACTTCGTCGCCAAGGGCGGCGCCCCAAGGACACCGGCGGCGGCACCCGCCCGCGCGGCGATGCCGACCGTCCCCGGCCCGGCGGCGCCGCTGCCGCCCCGACCCGAGGACCCGCGCGAGGAACGGGTGCGAATGACCAAGCTGCGCCGCATCATCGCGGCCAGGCTGAAGGAGGCGCAGAACACGGCGGCCATGCTGACCACTTGGAACGAGGTCGACATGGGCGCGGCGATGGACATGCGCGCCCGCTACCGCGAGGCGTTCGAGAAGAAGCACGGCGCCCGCCTCGGCTTCATGTCGATGTTCGTGCGCGCCGCCTGCATCGGGCTCCGCGAGTGGCCGGCGGTCAACGGCGAGATCTACGGCGACGAGATCATCTACAAGAACTATTACAACATCGGCGTCGCCGTCGGCACGCCGCAGGGATTGGTGGTGCCGGTGCTGCGCGACGCCGACAAGATGAGCTTCGCCCAGATCGAGGGCGCGATCGCCGACTTCGGCCGCCGCGCCCGCGACGGCAAGCTTTCGATCGACGAGATGACCGGCGGCACCTTCACCATCTCCAACGGCGGCGTGTTCGGGTCGTTGAACTCGATGCCGATCCTCAACGTGCCGCAGTCGGCGATCCTGGGCATGCACAAGATCGACAAGCGCCCGGTCGCCGTCGGCGACCAGGTGGTGATCCGGCCGATGATGTATCTCGCGCTTTCCTACGACCACCGCATCGTCGACGGCCGCGAGGCGGTGTCGTTCCTGGTCCGCCTCAAGGAATGCATCGAGAACCCGGAGCGCATCCTGATCGACGTTTGAGGTGCGAAAACAACGGCCCGGACCATTCCTGGGGGTAACGGAAAATGAGCGACAAATACGATCTGGTCGTCATCGGCGGCGGCCCCGGCGGCTACGTCGCCGCCATCCGCGCGGCGCAGTTGGGCCTGAAGACGGCGGTGGTCGAGAAGCGCGGCGCGCTGGGAGGCACCTGCCTCAACGTCGGCTGCATCCCGTCGAAGGCGCTGCTGCAATCTTCCCATCATTTCGACGTCGCGTCCCACGAGTTCGCCCACCACGGCATCACGGCCAAGGGGCTCGCGATCGACCTGAAGGCCATGATGGGCCGCAAGGACAAGGTCGTCCTCGATCTTACCCAGGGCATCGAGTTCCTGATGAAGAAGAACAAGGTCGACTACGTGAAGGGCGCAGGCCGCATCGCCAAGGCCGGCCAAGTGGCCGTGGCGCCCATGGAAAAAGGCGCCAAGAATCAAACGCTCGAGACCGCAACCATCATGGTGGCCACGGGCTCCGAGGTGACGCCGCTGAAAGGCGTCGCCATCGACGAGAAGCAGATCGTCAGCTCGACCGGCGCCCTGGAGATGAAGCAGGTGCCGAAGACGCTGATCGTTGTCGGCGCCGGCGTCATCGGTCTCGAGCTCGGCTCGGTGTGGCGGCGCCTCGGCGCCACGGTGACGGTGGTCGAGTTCCTCGATTGCATCCTGCCCGGCATGGACGCCGAGGTTTCCAAGCAGATGCAGCGCATCCTGACGAAACAGGGTCTCGAGTTCAAACTGTCGGCCAAGGTGACGGCGGCCAAGGCCGGCAAGGACGGCGTGACGCTGTCGGTGGAGCCGGTCAAGGGCGGCAAGCAGGAGACGCTGAAAGCCGACGTGGTGCTGGTCGCCATCGGCCGCCGCCCTTACACCGAAGGCTTAGGCCTCAAGGAGGCCGGCGTCGAGATGGATGACAAGGGCTTCGTCAAGGTCGACGAGGACTTTCAGACCAACGTCGAGGGCATCTACGCCATCGGCGACGTCATCGGCGGCGCCATGCTGGCGCACAAGGCCGAGGACGAGGGCGTGGTCGCGGTCGAGATCATCGCCGGGCAATCCGGCCACATCGACTACGACGCCATCCCCGGCATCGTCTACACCTGGCCCGAGGTGGCGGCCGTAGGCAAGACCGAGGAGGCCCTGAAGAAGGCCGGCGTCGCCTACAAGGCGGGCAAGTTCCCGTTCACCGCCAATTCCCGCGCCCGCTGCAACGCCGACACCGACGGCTTCGTCAAGATCCTGGCCGACGCGGCGACCGACCGGGTGCTCGGTTGCCACATCATCGGCCCCGAGGCCGGCGATATCATCCAGGAGGTGGTGGTGGCGATGGAGCTGTCCGCGTCCGCCGAGGACATCGCCCGCATCTGCCACGGCCACCCGGGGCTTTCCGAGGCGGTCAAGGAAGCGGCGTTGGGCGTCGGCGGACGCGCCATCCACATCTGAGGCCGATCATCCGCCTCCGCCCGCCCTGCCCCACTTGCCGGGTCGGGTGATTTGGCTATGATCGCCGCTCCTCGAGGACGAACCCGCGCCATGAACAAGCCCGACAAGAACGCCTGGTCGACGCAGCTTTTCAACGACCTGATCGACTCCGGCGTGACGCTGTTCGCCTACATCCCCGACGCCGGCAACGCCAGGCTGATCGAGCTCGCCCAAGTCCACAACGAGGCGCGGCCGGTGCTGCTCACCTCCGAGGAGGAAGGCATCGCCGTGTGCGCCGGCGCCGACCTGGTCGGCAAGCGCGCCGTGATGTGCATGCAGTCGTCGGGCGTCGGCAACTGCCCCAACTTCCTGTCCTTGGTAAAGGGCGGGCGGTTCCCGATCCTGATGGTGGTTTCCATGCGCGGCGACTACGGCGAGCAGAACCCGTGGCAGTATCCGATGGGTCAGGCGGTCGAGCCGGTGCTGCACGCGATGGGCGTGCTGACGTTCCGGGTCGAAACGCCGGATGACCTCGGGCCGGCGACGGCGGCGGCGGTCAACGCCGCCTTCGAGGGCGGCCACGGCGCGGCGCTGATTCTCACGCAGAAGTTCCTCGGCGCCAAGCCGTTCCCGAAGCGCAAGGCATCGTGACATGACCAAGCCGACCCTCGACCGCCGCCAGGTGCTGAAGACGCTGTTCCCGAAGCCCGCCGACCATCTTTTCGTCTCCGGGCTCGCCGGCGCATCGAAGGACGCGGCCGGCCTCACCGACGACGGCGACAACCTCTACACCATGGCCGGCACCATGGGCGCCGCGGTGCCGATGGGCCTCGGCATGGCGCTCGCGGCGCCGGATGCCAAGGTGGCGGTGATCACCGGCGACGGCGAGATGTTGATGATGATGGGCGCGCTCGCCACCGTCGCCTCGATGGCGCCGGGAAATCTCTCCATCGTCTGCCTCGACAACGGCTGCCACGGCGAGACCGGCGGCCAGCCCGGCCACACGGCGATGCGGACCGACCTGGCGAAGATCGGCACCGGCGCCGGCCTGCCGTCGACGCTGACGCTCACCGGCGCCGACGAGCTCAACAAGGGCGCCAGGTTCCTGCAAGAGGCGAAGGGGCCGCGGCTGTTGGTGGTGCGGGTCACGGACGGGCCGGCGACCGCCTACGTGCGCAACATGGACCCGGCGGCCTGCCGGCTGCGCTTCAGGAACGCCTATCTCGGCACCCGCTGACGGCGGATTCTCTCTAAAGCGTCAGGAAGGCGCCGACGTGCCGCGACAGCGCCTTGGTCGGCGCCTTGGTCAGGTCCTCGCCGACCTCGCCGATCAGCTTGTCCTTGACCGACGCCGGCAACAGCTTGCGGAACTCGCCCAACGCCCTCGGCGGCGCGATCAGTACCAGTCGGTCGTAGTCGCCCTTCTCGGACGCCGCCGTCAACGCCTTGGCGACGCGCCCGACGAACCGCTCGGCCGCCTGGCGGTGCGGATCGACGCGCGGCTGCATGGCGTGGCGCATATTGCCTTTGCTCTCGAAGCTGCGCCCCGGGCGGTCGGTGACGATGTCGCGGCCGGCCTTGAGGTGGGTCTGCAAATTCATGGCGGCGACCGGCAGCAGCCCGCGGCCCGGTCCGCCGTTCATCAACACGCGGGCGCGCTGGTGGTCGGCAACCACGACCCAGGTGATGTTTTTCTTCATGGCACGCCTCCTTGCAGTCGTCGCATCGTCGCAGTGCCGGCCCCGGCCCCGCCATGACCGCCGTCAAGCGGGTCGAACCCGGCGCCGATGTCGGGTGGACACGGCGCCTACCCGGAAGCGTACCCGGCGCGTACTTCGCGTCCACCCGATGTCCACTTGATGTCCGCCCGGGACCGCCGGAATGCGGACCTTTGCGGATGAATGCAGACTTTTGCGTACTTTTTCGGACCTTTTCCGCTGCCATTCCCGCCGCCGGCGCAAGCCTTCGCCACTTCCGGACAGCCACCGGCCTTTTGATTTATTTCACGAAACCCAACATAGATATGCTTATAAGCCTATATCGCCTGCGAGTCAATAAAAAAGAACAAATAGGGAACAATGGGTTGGCAGCCGCGGTGCCCCTGCCGCCGTCCGCCGTCGCCTACTTCCCGTCCCGGTACTTGAACGACAGCTTCATCCTGACCCGGAAGGCGCTGATCTTGCCGTTCTCGATGTGCAGATCCTGCTGCACGACCTCGGCGATGCGCAGGTCGCTCAGGCTTTTGCTCGCCCGCTTGACGGCCGCCTGGG
>DASWGT010000176.1:0-15801 GCA_036393575.1 Rhodospirillales bacterium
GATCAGCCAGCCGAAGGCTTTCCCGGTATAGGTGCTGAGATGATCGATGAAATTGATGAAACGAAGCATGTCCCGTCCCTGCGAAATGGTGGTTTCTTATTAATTATCCCCAATGCCGCCGAACTGCCGCCGCGGGGCCCCAATCCAACATAGGTGGGGCGGCGCCCCATCGCGCCGCCCCGACCTTCAACCGTTGGTTTCGGTCAAGAACTGACCGACCGTTTAGAACCCGAGCTCGCCCGGGAAGTAGTGGTCGAACGCCTGCTTGTAATCGGCGGCATTCAATAGCTCGTAATAGGCGACGCGATGGGAGAATGCCCGCATGGACGCGTGGACCTTCTTGAAGAACGGATCCTTGTCCAGAACGACGAGGTTCTTGTCCCAGGCGTCCAACTGGTCCTTTCCGACGCCGGCCGGGGTGCGGTAGAGCTTAACGCCGGCCTTGTCCCTCAGCCACAGCAGGTCCTTGGAGTACTGATCCATGGCCAGCCAGAAGTTGGCGGAGTTGGCCGCCTCGGCGCCGTACTTGAGGATCGCCTGGTGCTCCTTCGGCAAGGAGTTGTACTTGTCCTTGTTGAAGGTGATCTCGAAGAACTCGGCGGCCTGATGGAAGCTGCCCATCATGTAGATCTTGGACACGTCCTGGGCGCCGAAGCTCTTGTCGGACGTCGGGTTGTTGAACTCGAACGCCTCGATCACGCCCTTCTGCAGGGCCGGCACGATCTCGCCGCCCGGAAGCTGGGTAACCTTGACGCCCATCGACTGGAACAGGTCGGCGGCCAGGCCGACGGTGCGGTACTTGAGACCCTTCATGTCCTCGGAGGTCTTGATCACCTTTTTGAACCAGCCGAGCGGCTGCGTCGGCATCGGCATGGCGAAGAAGCCGACCACGTTGAGGCCGAGGCTCTTCAACAGCTCGTTGTAAAGCTCGATGCCGCCGCCGTTATGAATCCAGGCCAGGCCGTGATGGGCGTTTTGCCCCCACACCGGACCGGTGCCGAACAACGACGCGACCTTCGATTTGCCGTACCAGTACACGGTGACGCTGTGGGCGCCGTCGAGCACGCCCTTGTTCACCGCGTCGAGGACTTGGAACGCCTTCACAACGGCGCCCTCGGCCAGGTAGTTGATTTTCAGCCGGCCGCCCGCCATCGCGTTGACGCGATCGACGTACTGCACGGCCATGGTGTTGAAGATATCCTTGGCACCCCAGGCGCCCTGCATCTTCAGGGTCGTCGTCTGGGCGCGCGACACGTTCGGCATAGCCAGGGTCGCGGCCCCGGCGCCCGCGGCAATGGCGCCTGTTTTCAGGAACTTGCGCCGCGATACTTTGGATTTGGTGGTCGCCATTATGATTCCTCCCTATGGCATCACTTTGAAGAATTGTTCGAACCATTCTTTCCACGGCCCGCCCGAAAGCGCGGCGATGGAAACTAGACTTCTTCGGGTTACCTGCGTGAAGTGCGCGCCAGCCCCCCGACCACGCCAACCGTCCCCCGATGCTTCGAAGGCGGCCGTTGCTGTCGGGTAATTTTCAGCATTCTCCGCCAGATGGCAAGGTTTTTCGAGCCCTGAAACCGGCGCTCGAAAGCTTCCAAACTGGCTTGGCGATCCTCCCCGTTTCACCCTGGCTTTTTGCCGCGGCCGGATTACGTCCCCGGTCTCGCCGCGTGCGGAACTCGTCGCCCCGACAGCCGCAAGTGTGGCATACCAAATACCTCGGCCGCAATACCGTTATTTACCTACGCGGTATCGGCGCCTGCCCCGGAATCCGGCGATCCGCGGGCGCATCGCAAAGGCCCCGATCAGGCCACCCGATCGCGTGGCTCTTTGCCGGCAAAATACGCGTCGAGGTTGTCGAGCGCCCGGAAGCCCATGGCGTCGCGGGTTTCCGCGGTGGCGCTGCCGATGTGCGGCATCAGGAAGGTGTTGGCGAGCCCGACCAGTCGCTTATCGACGTTGGGCTCGTTGTTGTAAGCGTCGATGCCGGCGGCCCTGAGGCACCCCGATTGCAGCGCCGCCACCAGGGCGTCGTCGTCGACAATGGCGCCGCGCGCGGCGTTGATAAAGATGGCGCCTCGCGGCAGCAGCGCGAAACGCTTGGCGTTCATCAGGCCGCGAGTTTCCGGCGTCACGTTGCAGTGCACGGTAAGGAAATCGCATTGCGGCAGCATGTCATCGACCGTCTTGTGGAAGACGGCGCCCAGTTCTTTCTCGGGCGGCAGCCGGCGCGCGTCGTGGTAGTGGATTTGCATGTCGAAGCCGCGGGCGCGCCGTGCCACCACCTGGCCGACCCGCCCCATGCCGAGGATGCCGAGGCGCTTGCCCGTTACCTGGGTGCCGACCATGAACGCCGGGCTCCAATCCTTCCATTTGCCCTCGCGCACCAGCCTCTCGCCTTCGCCGGCGCGCCGAGCGGCGCCGATCATCAGCATCATGGTCAGTTCGGCGGTGGCGTCCGATAGCACGTCCGGGGTGTTGGTGACGACGATACCTTTCTTCTTGGCCGCCGCGATGTCGACATGATCGAAACCGACGGAGAAGTTGGCGATGATCTTCACCTCGGCGGGCAGGCGACGGATGACGTCGGCCGAGAACTGCTCGGTATGGCAGGGCAGGATCGCCTGCGCGCCCCGGGCGCGCTCGATCAACTGATGCTCCGAATACAGACGGTCGTCGGGGTTGAGCCGGGCATCATAGTCGCGCATGAGGCGATCCTCGACCGCGCTCGGCAGCTTGCGGGTGACCAGGACCACGGGTTTGCTCGCCAAAACTCAATCTCCCTTGTCGGCCTCCTTGCCGGAAAACCTACGACGCCGGCTGCCGGCGTTTTAGCATATCGCTCGCCGGAATCGCTCCACCGAATAACGCATTAACGGGCAAAAATCCCAACAACCGGGCTTGCGCAATCGCCGCATCTGCCGCATGTTCGCACTTGCGAAATCGCATCGGCCGGCAACGACCGGCCCGCAAACGGGGAGAATCCAACGATATCCGGCTGGCGTCGACGCGATCGGCGTTGGCGCAACGATTCAAAATCGAGTCCAAGGAGCCTGCCCATGAGTTTCACCATCGTCGAACAATGCCCGGCGCGCCTCAACCGCTCGGAACTCGCGGTACCCGGGTCGAACACGACCTTTCTCGAAAAAGCCACCAAAAGCACCGCCGACGTCGTGTTCCTCGACCTCGAGGACGCGGTGGCGCCGGACGACAAGGTTCAGGCCCGCAAGAATATCATCGAAGCGCTGAACGACCTGGATTGGGGTGGCCGCACGCTGTCGCTGCGCATCAACGGCCTCGACACACATTATATGTATCGCGACGTCGTCGACGTGCTCGAGAAGGCGGGCAACCACCTCGACATGATCATGATCCCGAAGGCCGGCACCGCCGCCGACATCTACGCCGTCGACGTGCTGGTCACCCAAGTCGAGGCCGCGAAGAAGCTGAAGAAGCGCATCGGCTTCGAGATCATCATCGAAACCGCGCTCGGCATGGCTAATATCATGGAAATCGCCGGCGCGTCGAAGCGAAACGAGAGCCTGCACTTCGGCGTCGCCGACTACGCCGCCTCGACGAAGGCGCGGACCACGGTGATCGGCGGCCCCAACAAGGACTACCACGTGCTCACCGATGCCGACAAAAAGGGCAAGCGCGAGGTGCATTGGGGCGACATGTGGCATTACCCGATCGCGCAGACGGTGGTCGCCGCGCGTGCCCACGGGCTCAGGCCGATCGACGGCCCGTTCGGCGACTTCTCGGACCCGGACGGCTACACCGCCCAGGCGAAGCGCGCCGCCACTCTCGGCTGCGAGGGCAAGTGGGCGATCCATCCCAGCCAGATCACGCTCGCCAACGAGCTGTTCAGCCCGAGCAAGGAAGAGGTGACCAAGGCGAAGCGTATCCTGGAGGCGATGGAAAAAGCGCAGAAAGAAGGCAAGGGCGCGGTCGCCCTCGACGGCCGGCTGATCGACATTGCCTCGATCAAGCAGGCGCAGGTGCTGGTCGAGAAGTCCGAGCAGATCAAGGGCGCCAAGTAGCCCCGGGCGGACCCGGAGAACGAAGGCGGCGGGCAGTGTGCTCCGCCGCTTTTTTTGTCGGCTCGCTGCCGCCGCGCGAAGGCTAAGGTCCGCGGCCGCGCTGGAGTTTGGCGTCGCCAAGGACCAACAGCGTATGCTAGAGAACCGCCATGCGCACCTACCTGGATTTCGAGAAGCCGATCGCGGAGCTCGAGGGTAAGATCGAGGAGCTCAGGCACGTCAGCGGCTCGTCGGGCATCGACGTCGCGGGTGAAGTCGCCAAGCTGCAGTCGAAGGTGGACAAGCTCCTGGTCCAGATCTACGCCAAGCTGACACCATGGCAGAAGACCCTGGTCGCCAGGCATCACGACCGCCCGCATGCGATGGACTACATCGCCGGCCTGATCGAGGATTTCACGCCGCTCGCCGGCGACCGCCAGTTCGCCGATGACCGCGCCATCGTCGGCGGGCTCGGGCGCTTCGAGGGCGCCTCGGTGGTGGTCATCGGCCACGAGAAGGGCGCCGACACCGAAGGCCGGCTGAAGCGCAACTTCGGCATGGCCCGCCCCGAGGGCTACCGCAAGGCGCAGCGGCTGATGCGCCTCGCCGACCGCTTTGGGCTGCCGGTGATCACGCTGATCGACACGCCCGGCGCCTATCCCGGCGTCGACGCCGAGGCGCGCGGCCAGGCGGAGGCCATCGCGCGCTCGATCGAGACCTGCGTCGCGCTCACGGTTCCGCTGGTCAGCGTCATCATCGGCGAAGGCGGCTCGGGCGGCGCCATGGCGCTCGCCGTCGCCAACACGGTGCTGATGCAGGAGCACGCCATCTATTCGGTGATCTCGCCCGAGGGTTGCGCCTCGATCCTGTGGCGCGATGGCGACAAGGCCGAGGAGGCCGCCGAGGCGCTGAAGCTGACCGCCAAGCACTTGTTCGAGCTCGGCATCATCGACAAGATCATCGCCGAGCCGCTGGGCGGTGCCCACCGCGACAAGCGCGCCGCGATCGCGACCGTCGGCGACGCCGTCGCCGCCGCGCTCTCCGGGCTTTCCGGGCTCGACGGCGACACCCTGAAAGCGCGGCGGCGCGAGAAGTTCCTGGCGATGGGCGGCAAAGGGTTGAGCTAGGGGTCGGCGATAACGGGGAATAGCATCATGGCCAAGGCCGCCAAGCCGGTCTATTCGCTGCAGGGCAAGCGGGTGTGGGTCAACGGCTACCGCGGCATGGTCGGCGCGGCCGTCGTCCGGCGGCTGCAGTCGGAAGGCTGCACGCTGTTGACCACCACCAGCGAGGAGCTCGACCTGCGCCGGCAATCGGACGTCGAGGCGTGGATGGCGGCCAACCGGCCGCAGGCCGTGTTCCTGATCGCCGCCACCGTCGGCGGCATCCTCGCCAACGACACCCGGCCGGCAGAGTTCATTTACGACAACCTGGCGATCGAGGCCAACGTCATCGACGCGGCGCGGAAGACCGGCGTCGAAAAGCTGCTGTTCATGGGCTCGGCCTGTGTCTACCCCCGCGAGGCGCCGCAGCCGATCAACGAGGATTGCCTGCTCACCGGGCCCTTGGAGCCCACCAACCAATGGTACGCGGTGGCCAAGATCGCCGGCATCAAGCTCACCCAGGCGTACCGCCGCCAGTACGGCTGCGATTTCATCTCGGCGCAACCGATCAACCTCTACGGCCCGGGCGACAACTTCGATTTGGAATCTTCGCATGTGGTGCCGGCGCTGCTCAGCAAGGCGCACGCCGCGAAAGCCGGCGGCAAGGCGACGTTCGAGGTGTGGGGCAGCGGCCGCGCGGTGCGCGAGTTTCTGTACGTGGACGCCGCCGCCGACGCGCTGGTTTTCCTGATGGAGCGCTACTCCGACGAAGTACCGATCAACATCGGACCAGGCCAGGTGATGACCATCCGCGAACTGGCCGAAGCGATCGCCCGCGTCGTCGGCTTCCAGGGCGCGCCAACGTTCGACGCCTCGAAGCCAGACGGCATGCCGAAGAAGCTGCTGGATTCGACGCGACTCGGCAGGCTCGGCTGGAAAGCGACTACCGGCCTCGAGGACGGACTCAGGAAAACCTACGCCTGGTTCCTGGAAAACGTCGCGTGAGCCGGCGGCGGAACGCGCCCGCGCGTTCTACGCGTTGCGCACGAACAACCGGTTGTCGGAGCAGTCGTCGCGCCAATCAGCGGCCGGCGCCAGCCCGCATTCCCGCAATAGTTCGGCGATGCGCCGGCGATCCGGCTCGTCGTGGGTGAGTACTTCGATCATCACCGACTTCAGCCGCGGGTCCGAAAGCAGCGATTTCGCGCCCTCGAGGATCGGCAGCTCTATGCCGTCGACGTCGATCTTCATCTGCGTCGGCTTGGGCACACCGGCGAACGCGGCGATATCGTCGAGCCGGAACGCCAGCGTCTGCATCGCGAAGCCTTTCCGGTCGCGGGCGTCGCCGCTCAGGGTATGGCCGACCGAGCCGGTGTCGGTGCCGCTGAGATAGAACGGCGTCGCGCCGGTCGTATCGTTGGCTGCCAGGCACAGCGGCGTCACCTTGTCGGTGAGCCGATTACGTTGCAGGTTGTGGACCAGCGCCCGGAACGAGAACGGACTCGGCTCGAAGGCGACGACGCGCACGCCGCGCGCCTTGGCCGCGTAGAGCGCGTAGGCGCCGACGTTGGCGCCGACGTCATACAGCACGTCGGTGTCGGTGAAGCCATCGATCCAGGCCAGCGTATTCGGCTCGCTGGCGTAGCCGTGGCGCGGCCAATAGACCGATTTGCGGTCGGGGACCAGCAGTGTCAGCGTCGTGCCGTTGACGGTGACGACGCTTTCGGGCGTGAGCGCGTCGTGCACCCGCGCCCGCACCGTCAGCCGCCGCCAGCGGCCCAAGAACGCCGTTGCCACGGTGACGAGGCCGACCAGGAATCGCGCGAATAGCTTGGTCATCGGTGGAACATCGGTGGGATCGAGGTTCTCGGACGGAGGCTCCCGGAATCGATGGGGCGGCGGGCGAGAGTCTATCCCAGGTGCGGCTGCTATTTCACCCGCTAGTTTGCCGGCGCGGTCGACCGGCGGGCGGCGGTTGTTTGCAAGCCGCCGGCGTTTGGCTATGGTTGGCGGTGGCGCACGCACCCGGCAGGGGAAGGGACATGGGCGTCGACTCCGCCGACGACTTCTATAAGGTCTACGCCGCCTACAAACGCTACCAGACGCCGGTGGTGAAGGCGAAACACGTGCGCTGGTACGACCGCGAGTTCTGGGCGCCGGCCGACTGCACGCCGGAAACCTCGGTGCTCGAAATCGGCTCCGGCACCGGCGAGTTCCTGGCCTACCTGAAGCGGAAGGGAGTGAAGCGGTTCGAAGGTGTCGAGCGCGACCGGGACGCGGTCGCGGTCATGGATCCGGCGTTGAAAGACCACGTCCACGTCGGCGACGCGTGGCAATTCCTGGCGCGCGGCGGCGTCGGGCCGTTCGACCGCGTCGTCATGCTCGACGTGCTCGAGCATTTCTCCGCCGCCGACGGCGTGCGGCTTCTGGAAAAGATCAAGGCCGTGCTGGCGCCGGACGGCTTGGTGGTCGTCCGGGTGCCCAACATGGGCTCGCCGTGGGGCGGCATACACCAGTTTTCCGACCTCACCCATAAGTCCGCCTATACCACCGGCAGCCTCGAGCAGCTGGCGTTGGCGGCCGGCTACGAGGCGGTTGCGTTCCTGCCGCAACGTCGCGGCAGCCCGTTCCGGCGCTTCGCCGAGGATTGCCTGCATTGGCTGCTGGCGCGGATGTTGGCGACGGCACCGACGGTGTGGACGGCGAACGTCATCGCCGTGTTGCGGCCGGCGGCGAAAAAATAAATCAAGAGAAGAAGCCGGGATAACGAGCGCGCCTATCACACCTTGCCGTGGCAGTGCTTGTACTTGCGCCCCGAGCCGCACGGGCAGGGCGCATTGCGCGATACCCGGCCCCAGGTGGCGGGATCGTTCGGATCGACCGTCGCCGCGGCCTGGCGGGTGGTGACCGGGGTCAGCACCGCCACTCCGCCATCACCAGCGGCAGCATCGCCATACGTCGGCCCGGAGTCGAACGCCGGGTCGCGGCGGCTTTCCACCATTTCCTGCTCGGAACGCCGGAAGATCGCGTCGTCCACGGCGGCTGCCATCTCCAGCTCGACGTGCGCCATAACCTGGGTCACCCGCTCGCGCAGGTTGGTCAGCATGACTTCGAACAGGTTGAACGCCTCGCGCTTGTATTCGTTGAGCGGGTCGCGCTGCGCGTACGCCCGGAGCCCGATGCCCTGGCGCAGGTGGTCGAGGGTCAACAGGTGCTCCTTCCACAACTGGTCGAGGAGTTGCAGCAGCAGGCTCTTCTCGACGCTGCGCATCAGATCGGGGCCGTAGTTGGCGACCTTCTCCGCCGCCTTGCGGTCAGCGGCCTGGACCAGGCGCTCGCGAATCTCGGCGTCGGCGATTCCTTCCTCGCGCGCCCACTCGGCGACCGGCAGGTCGAGAGCGAAAACTCGCAACACTTCCGCGTGCAGGACGGCGGTGTCCCACTGCTCCGGATAGGCGTTCTCCGGGATGCAGCGGGAGACCAGGTCGTCGATGACTTGGCGGCGCATCTCGGTGATGTCCTCGGAAACGTCTTCGGTCGCCATCAACTCCTTGCGCTGCTCGTAGATCACCTTGCGTTGATCGTTCATCACGTCGTCGAATTTCAGCAGGTTCTTGCGGATCTCGAAGTTGCGCGCCTCGACCTTTTGCTGCGCTTTCTCGAGCGCTTTGTTGACCCACGGATGGACGATCGCCTCGCCCTCCTGGAGGCCGAGCTTCTTCAGCATGCCGTCGATGCGCTGCGAGCCGAAAATACGCATCAGGTCGTCCTCGAGCGACAGGAAGAATTTCGATGCCCCCGGGTCGCCCTGGCGCCCGCAGCGACCACGCAACTGGTTGTCGATGCGGCGGCTCTCGTGGCGCTCGGTGCCGATCACGAAGCAACCGCCGGCATCGATGACGATCTTCTTATTGGCCTCGACCTCGGCTCGGATGCCCTGCGCCGCCTTGCGGTAGGCTTCCGAGTCCTTCGGGTCGTTGATCTCCTGGGCGAGGCGCATGTCGACGTTGCCGCCGAGCTGGATGTCGGTGCCGCGGCCGGCCATGTTGGTGGCAATGGTGACGCCGCCCGGCACCCCGGCCTGGGCGATGATGTAGGCTTCTTGTTCATGGTAGCGGGCGTTCAGCACGTTGTGCGGGGTCTTCTTCTTCTTAAGTAGCCCGGACAGGTGCTCGGACTTCTCGATCGAGACGGTGCCGACCAGAACCGGCTGTTGGCGCTCGCGACATTCGCTGATCAGCTTGATGATGGCATCAGACTTCTCGGCCGCCGTGCGGTAAACCTCGTCGTCCATGTCGTCGCGAATGCACGGCAGGTTGGTCGGGATCTCGATCACTTCGAGGCCGTAGATTTCAGAGAACTCGCCGGCTTCCGTCATCGCCGTGCCGGTCATGCCGGCGAGTTTGGGGTACAGCCGGAAATAGTTCTGGAACGTGATCGAGGCCAGCGTCTGGTTCTCGGTCTCGACCTTGACGCCTTCCTTGGCCTCGAGCGCCTGGTGCAGGCCTTCCGAATAGCGCCGGCCCTCCTGCATGCGGCCGGTGAATTCGTCGATGATGATGACCCGGTTGTCCTTGACGATGTAGTCGGTGTCGCGGGAGAACAGCTTGTGGGCGCGCAGCGCCTGGTTGATGTGATGGACCAGCGCCACGTTCGGCAGGTCATAGAGGCTGCCCTCCTTCAAAACACCGGCATCGCGCATCATTTGCTCGACCTTCTCGGTGCCCGCCTCGGTCAACGTCACCGCGCGCTGTTTCTCCTCTTTCTCGTAGTCCTCGGGCGCGAGCCTCGGGATCAGCTTGTTGATGACGTTGTAGAGGTCGGAGACGTCCTCGGTCGGGCCGGAGATGATCAACGGCGTACGCGCCTCGTCGACCAGGATCGAGTCGACCTCGTCGACGATGGCGTAGCGGAACGGCCGTTGCACCATGTCCTCGAGCCGGAACTTCATGTTGTCGCGAAGGTAATCGAATCCGAGCTCGTTGTTGGTGCCATAGGTGACGTCGCAGGCGTAGGCGGCGCGCCGCTCGTCGTCGTCGAGGCCGTGCTTGATGACGCCGACGGTGAGTCCGAGCAGCTTGTAGATGGCGCCCATCCAGTCGGCGTCGCGCTGGGCCAGATAATCGTTGACGGTGACCACGTGCACGCCTTCTCCCATCAGGGCATTGAGGTAGACCGGCATGGTGGCGACCAGCGTCTTGCCTTCGCCGGTCTTCATCTCCGAGATCATGCCCCGGTGCAGCACGATGCCGCCGAGGAGTTGAACGTCGAAGGGGCGCTGGCCGAGGGCGCGCTTCGCGGCCTCGCGGACGGTGGCGAACGAGTCGACCAGCAGATCATCGAGGGATTCGCCGTCGGCAAGGCGCTTCTTCAGCCACGGCGTGCGCGCCGCCAGGTCCTGGTCGCTGAGCGCCTCGAGCGACGGCTCGAGGGCATTGATGGCGGTGACGGTCTTGCCGAGGCCGCGAAGGAAGCGCTCATTGGCGGAGCCAAAGATGCGCTTGGCGATGGCTTCGAACATTCACTAACCCCGAAAATCGGCTGAGAAAACCGCGGGCGGCGGGCCGGCGGAACGCGGCGGCAGCCTTCGGGCCGGCCAAAACCCGCCAAAGAGATAGAGTCCCGAACCCTGCCTGTCAATGCGGGCACCCGCAAATCCGCGCGCCCGCAAGGCGTCGGCGACCGCTCACTCGGGGCGGATTTCGTCGAGCACCTTGCGGCCGACGATCAGCGCTCGGTCGCGCGACATGCCGATGGTGATGCGTGGATCGTAGAGCATCCTCAGCATCAGCCGGTCGTGGTCGGTGAGCTCATTGATCGGGCTCTTGTCGTTGAAGATCGACGGCGATACCGAGGGCGAGTCGTTGGGCAGCCCCAGGACCTGGGTCAGCTCCTCGACCACGCAGGCGCGCATGTGGTTTTTCGGGCGTTCGGCGGGGAACAGGACGACCGCCGAACGGATTTCGTTGTCCTTGGTGAACAGCGTCGCCTCACAGGTGGAGGCGCCGGCGCCGAGCCGCTTGAGCGAGTCATCCATCCGGTTCCCAAGCTGCTTTTGCGCCACCGCCGTCAACTGGTCGATCGGATAGTAGAGCAGGAACATGTTGAAGCTCTTCGACGACAGGCCTTTCGGCACCCGCTTCTCGCGCAAAATTCTCGGCGAGTAGGCAAGCGCCGCCGGATGGCCGGTGATCTTTTGCAGATCGGCCAGGTGCTGGTTGACGAAGTCCTCGAAGTAGTCGGGCGCCGGGCCGTCGATGCGGGCGACGATCGGCGCGCGCCACTTGCGCACGGCATCATATCGTCGGCCGGTGTATTCGTTGCCGAAGGCGATGATGTTGAAGTGCTCGATGATGGTCTTGTTGGAAGGCGTGCCGGCATCGGGCTTGAACGGCGCCCTCGCCTCGGCAGCCAGCGCCGCCCCGGCCAGCAGCATCGCCGCCACCGCCGCCGCCCGGGCCGGCAGGGTACGCCAAAGGGTGCGGTGAGCGGCGCCGATGGGTTGCATCGCCGCCTATCCTAGAGCCAACCGGACTCGGTGGCCAGGCGGCAGCCGCCGCCCGAGCCGCCGCCCCGTCGATAGCGGGTTGACGGCCGGTCGAGAAACCAAATGGCGGGCGCCGCTCTTGTCCTCGCCAGGGGGATATGCTTTATGCGCGTTATTGGCGCCGGCGGATGACGCGCCGCCGGTTCGCGGCGGTCCCGGGCAGCCTCCCGGCGAGGCCCCCGCACCGGCGTTGAAAGGAATATCGCCCATGGTTTCTCGGTTCGTGCCGGCGCTGGTGCTGGCTCTCCTGGTCTTCACCGGCGTTCCGGCGGCGTCGGCCGCCGACGATCCGGTGGTCGCCACCGTCAACGGCGCCAAGATCCACCTGTCGCAGGTCCGAGACGCGCACAAGCTCCTGCCGGCGCAGTATCAGCAGATTCCGTTCGAAACCATCTTTCCGGGGTTGCTGGAGAGCATCATCGACACCAAGCTGGCCGCTGCCGACGCTCGCGCCCAGAAGGTCGAGAAATCGAAAGAGTTCAAGGAACAGATGACGCGCCTCGAGGAACAGGTGCTGCAGCGGATCATGTTGACGCGGACCGTCGACAAGGGCGTCACCGACGCGACGGTGCGCGCCCGCTACGCGCAGATCGCCAAGGAATTGAACAGCGTCGAGCAAATACAGGCACGCCACATCCTGCTCAAGACCGAGGAGGACGCGACCGCGGTCATCGCCGAGCTCGGCAAGGGCGGCGATTTCGCCGCGCTCGCCAAGTCGCGCTCGACCGGGCCGTCGGCGCCGGAAGGCGGCGACCTCGGCTTCTTCACCAAGGGCCAGATGGTGCCGGAGTTCGAGACCGTGGCGTTCGCGCTGAAGACTGGCGAGTACACGCAAAAGCCGGTGAAGACCCAGTTCGGCTGGCACGTCATCAAGGTCGAGAACCGCCGCGCCAGCGAGGTGCCGAAATTCGAGGAGGTCGAAGATAGCCTTCGCAACGACCTGTCGCGGGAAGCCGGCACCGCCTATATTACCGGCCTCAGGGAAAAGGCGAAGATCACGATGGTCAACGCTGACGGCTCACCGCTCAAGGAAGGCGCGCCGACTAAGGAGCCGGAGAAGAAGGCGAAGCCGTAGCCGAATTTTCCGGCCGTCGCCGGCGGAGCGTCCGGCGCAATCCGTGACGCGCCGTTCACCCGCCCATACGCGGCGCGGCCTCAACCGCGGATCCCGACCATGAACGCGAAACCGAACCAGACTTCCACCTCGCCGCTGGCGCCCGAGTCGTTTCCCCGTATGCCCGTTATCGAGGGCGTGGCGCTGGCGAGCGGCTCCTGTGGCATCGCCAAGTCGGTGCGCAGCGACCTGTTGTTGGTCGAGCTCAGGGCCGGTACTACGGTGGCCGGCACGTTCACGCGTTCGCTGACGGCGTCGGCACCGGTCAAGTGGTCGAAGAAGGCGGTGCGCGGCGGCCAGGCGCGGGGGCTGATCGTCAATTCCGGCAACGCCAACACCTACACCGGCCCGGCCGGCAAGCAGGCGGTGGAGCGCACCGTCGAGGCAGCGGCCGACCAGTTCGCTTGCCGGCCGAGCCGCGTCTTCGTCGCCTCGACCGGCGTCATCGGCCAGCCGTTGCCGTACGAGAAGATCATCGGCGCGTTGCCCGGCCTCGGGCGGCAGCTGTCGCCGATGGCGTGGGACGCGGCGGCGAAGGCGATCATGACCACCGACACCTTTCCCAAGGGAGCCACCCGCAAGGCGAAGATCGGCCGCGTCGAAGTGACGTTGAACGGCATCGCCAAGGGCTCCGGCATGATCGCTCCGGACATGGCGACAATGTTGGCGTTCGCGTTCACCGACGCGAAGCTGCCGGCAACCGTGCTGCAGGCGCTGCTGTCGGACGCGGTCGACAAGTCGTTCAATTGCATCACCGTCGATTCCGACACCTCGACCAGCGACACCGTGCTGCTGTTCGCCACTGGCGCCGCCGGCAATCCGGCGGTCGAGGACGCGGGCGACGACGCGCTCGCCGACTTCAAGGCCAAGCTCGACGATCTGCTCCTTGATCTCGCCCACCAGATCGTCCGCGACGGTGAGGGCGCCAGCAAGTTCGTCACCGTCGCCGTCACTGGCGCCGAGTCCGACAAATCAGCCCACCGCATCGCCATGTCGATCGCTAACTCGCCGTTGGTCAAGACGGCGATCGCCGGCGCCGACGCCAACTGGGGCCGCATCGTCATGGCAGTCGGCAAGGCCGGCGAGAAGGCGGCGGTTGACAGGCTCGAAATTTTCATCGGCGGCCACGCGGTGGCCAAGGGTGGCGGGCCGGTGCCCGGCTACGACGAGACGCCGGTCGCCCGGCACATGAAGGGCCAGGACATCGCGATCTCCGTCGACGTCGGCGTCGGCGACGGCGCCGCCACCGTGTGGACCTGCGACTTGACCCACGGCTACATCGACATCAATGCCGATTACCGGTCCTGACCGCGGCTGCCTGCAGGCCGCCGGCTTGTGGGCGGGAACGCCCCGGGAGACGCCGCGGTTGCGCCTGAGACCGCTCGCCGACGGCGACCGGTCGCAGCTGGTGGCGCTGGCCGGCGATGCCGAGGTGTCGCGCATGACCGCGTTCATCCCGCACCCTTACGGCGATAGGGACGCCGGCGACTTCCTCGCCAAGGCGGCGATCGAGGAGCAGGCCGGCAAGGCCCGCGTGTTCGCCATCGAGCGCCGCCACGAACCGGGGCTGATCGGCTGCATCGCCTTCGCCCTCCACGGCGCCTCGGCCGAGGTCAGCTACTTCATCGGCAAGCCCCACTGGCGCCACGGGCTGGGCGGTGAGGCGGTGGCCGCAACCATCGATTTCACCTTCGGCAATGCCGGTATCGTCGAGGCGACGGCGCAGGTGTTGGAGGGGAACGCCGCCTCGGCGAAGCTGCTGGAGAAAATTGGGTTCGATTTCCGCGGCGCCGGCACCGGCTGCGGCGGCCGTTGCAGCGGCCAACCGATCCGCCTCTACGCGCTTTCCCGCGAAAAATGGGCGGCGCGCCAGGCGGCGAAGCCGACGGTACTGGTGGTAGCGGTCGCGCTCGTCGACGCCGACGGCCGGGTGCTGATCGCGAAGCGCCCGGAGGGCAAGACGATGGCCGGACTGTGGGAGTTCCCGGGCGGCAAGGTCAAGCCGGGCGAGCTGCCGGAGGCGGCGGTGGTGCGCGAATTGAAGGAAGAGCTCGCCGTCGACATCACCGAAAGCTGCCTGGCGCCGCTCACCTTCGCCTCGCACGTCTACGACGACTTCCACCTGTTGATGCCGCTCTACGTGTGCCGGGTATGGAAGGGCACGCCGACGCCGCGCGAGGGCCAGGAAGTGAAGTGGGTACGGCCGCTCAATCTAGCAAGCTACCCGATGCCACCGGCGGACGCGCCGCTGATGGCAATGCTGCGCGATCTGCTGTGATCAATCGCGAATAAGCTGGCGCACGGAAAGCGAAGGACTTTTTTCGGAGATTTCACGGCTCCTCGGGCGATGGGCCGAGCACGTCGACGCGGCGGCTGGTGGCGCGCAACCGGCTGACGGCGGCGTCGAAGAAGCCGTCGAGCTTGTGGCGCATGTCGGCCGACAGCTCGACCAGCTTCGAGCGGGCGTCGTTCGGGTTGTCGCGCTCGACGACGATGCCGCGGGCAAGCGCCGTTTCCAGGTACTTGCCGGCGGTATGCGCGCTCTTGATGCCTTGCATGAGATTGAGCGCGTCGGTCTTGCGCATCGGCTGTGCGACCCGCCATAGACCGGTCAGCAGGTCCCAGTAGGCGGCGGAATAGAAATCCTTGTCGCCCTGGAACATGTTCATCCACTCCATCCCGACGTGGTCGGTAAGGACGAGATATTCCCGGCGCTGGTCGTGGTTGTACTTGAGCCGCATCCCGGAAAGCCCGATTGCCAAGGTGACGTAACCGGAGAGTAACCGAAGAGGGTGCGTTTTTGCAACCGTATTTAAGATCAAAACTATTATTACTTTGAAAGATCGATCCGCCAACGACGGCCGTGCGATGGGAAAAATTCATTATAAATAAAAATAATATCAAGTGCTTGTGAGTATATTTACGAAAAAATACATGTAGTTTTCAGCTTTTAAATTGATATTAAATATATATGTAGATATTATTACAAATCGCCAGCGTGCTAGGCCGAATGCGCCA
>DASWGT010000177.1:0-1601 GCA_036393575.1 Rhodospirillales bacterium
GCCGTTCAGCGGCTGGAGATAGCCCGACCAGGCATAGTTGGCGTAGTTCGGCCCGTCGAAATCGAGAAGGTCGGGCAACTGGCCGGCGAGCGCCGCAGCCTGGACCTGCTCGTTGTAGGAGCCCTCCGGCAGCAGGACCAGTTCGGCCGGCGTGTCCGGGTTGGCGGCGTTCCACTTTTCGATGCTGGCGGCGATCGACTCGCGTTCGCCGTCGCCGCGACCGCCGTGATGCCAGACCTGGATGGCCTGCGCCAGCGCGGTTCCGGACATGGCGATCGTCGCCACGCCGGCAATCAGGAGCGTTCTCATACGCATTCTGTTTCCTCCCATTGTTTCGGTTCAGGACTTGCCTACGGTTTCGGTGCCGACGGCCGAGCGGTTGAGTTGCGCTCGACGAGCGGTCCCTGCACGCGGATGACCTCGCCCTCCGCGGTGTTGCCGGTGATGTGCTGGATGAGGAGATCGGCTGCGATCCGTCCCATGCTCTGGTACGGCAGCGCGACAGTGGTCAGCGCCGGCCGCAGCCCCTCCGAAAACAGGCGGTAGTCGTCGAAGCCGACGACCGACAGGTCGGCCGGTATGGCAAGGCCGAGCGAGGCGGCGGCGTTGTAAACCTGCAGCGCCATCTCGTCGTTGCCGCAGAAGACCGCGGTCGGACGGTCGGGCCGCGCGAGCAGGCCACGTGCCGCCTCGAAAGCCTCGGCCTGATTGAAATGCACCGCGTGGGTCTGGCCGGCAACGACGAGGTCGTCCGGAAAGGAGACGCCGGCCTCGGCGAAGGCCCGGGCAAGCCCGGCACGCCGCAGCCGTGTCGCCTCGACGCCCGGCCAGAGCGTCAAGTAGCCGACGCGCGTGTGGCCGAGGCCAAGAAGATGCGCGCCGACGAGATACCCGCCGCCTTCCTCATCCGGCAACACCGTCGGAATACCGGCGACGCTGGAGAAGCAGTTGACGAGCACGCTGTGCCCGACATGGACCTTGCCGAAATCATCCGCCTGCCGGTGGTACATGGCCGCGAACACGACGCCCTCGACGCGGCTGGCGCGGAAGCTTCGGAGGATGGTCGGCAGCCCGCCGGGCCGGTTGTCGGTGTTACCGATGAGGACCGAGATGCCATGCGCGGCGAAACCGTCCTCGACGCCACGGACGATATCGACCGAGTACGGCGTGGTGGCGATGAGGTCGGTCAGGAAGCCGACCACGCCGGACCGGCCGGAGCGCATGGCCCGGGCGCGCTGGTCCGGGACGAAGTTCAGCGCGTCGGCCGCTTCGGTTACGCGGCGACGCGTCGATTCGGCGACGGTCGCGGGCTCGTTCATGACCCGAGATACGGTCTTGATCGACACCCCGGCGCGCTGGGCGACGGTGCGAATTGTGGCCAATGAACTTCCTCCCGGCATCAATGGTGCCGCCGCATGACAACGATGTCAATTGAAATGTCCATCGTTGTCATCCCAATGCAAACCGCGTGGGCCGATGGCACGCGCAAGATGGGCTGCAAGCGCCGCTTCAGGCCGCGGGAGCACCGGGGGCCGAGAGGTCGATCCGGGTGGATTGAGCCGCCGAGGCATCGCAGGCGCCCGACACACCGGCCGCCACTA
>DASWGT010000178.1:0-40792 GCA_036393575.1 Rhodospirillales bacterium
ACCTGGTAGTCGCGGCCTTCCTGGCGCATGCGGCCGGCGTCCTTGGCCGCCTGCTCACCGCCGAGCGCGACGAACTCCTGCCAGCCGATCGCCTCGACGGCGATGAAGCCCTTCTCGAAGTCGGAATGCACGCGCCCCGCCGCTTGCGGCGCCTTGGCGCCGCGCTTCACCGTCCACGCGTGTGCCTCCTTCACGTTGGCGGTGATGAAGGTGATCAGGTCGAGGGCCCGCATGCCGGCGGCGATGACGCGCGCGAGCCCGGTCTCCTTCAGCCCCAGCGAGGCCAGGAACTGGGCGCGCTCGTCGGCGTCGTCGAGGCCGGCGATCTCGGCCTCGATGGCGGCCGAGATGACCACGCACTCGGCGCCCTCGGCCGCCGCCAGGCGCTTCGCCTTATCCGAGAGCGCGTTGCCGGCGGCGGCCGACGCCTCGTCGACGTTGGCGACATACAGCACCGGCTTCGCCGTCAGCAGCTTGAAGCCGTCGAGGGCGGAACGGTCATCGGCGGCGACGGCAAAGGCGCGCGCCGGGCGGCCACCGTCGAGGTGCGCGACCAGGCGCCTCACCAGATCGAGCGAGCGCGCCGCCTCGACGTCGCCGCCGCGCGCCTTCTTGGTCAAGCCCTCCTTGCGCTTCTCCAAGCTGTCGATGTCGGCGAGCATCAGCTCGGTCGCCACCCAACCGGCGTCGCGCTCCGGGTCGGGGGCGCCGGCGACGTGGACGACGTTGGCGTCCTCGAAGCAGCGCAGCACGTGGACGACGGCGTCGACCTCGCGGATGTGGGAGAGGAACTTGTTGCCGAGGCCCTCGCCGCTGCTGGCGCCTTTCACCAGGCCGGCGATGTCGACGAATTCCAGCTGTGTCGGCACCACGCGCTTCGGCTTGACGATCGCCGCCACGGCAGCCAGGCGCTCGTCCGGCACCGCGACGCGGCCGACGTTGGACTCGATGGTGGTGAACGGGAAGTTGGCGGCCTCGGCCGCCTGGGTGGCGGTCAGCGCGTTGAACAGCGTCGACTTGCCGACGTTGGGCAGGCCGACGATGCCGCAATTGAAGCCCATCGCGGGCCTAGGCTTCGCCTGGCTTGTCTTTGGCAGGCGTCTCAGCGGCGGGCTTGTCGGCGGTAGGATTATCGGTTTGTTTGTCGGCCGTCTTCGGCGCTTCCCGCTTCGGCTGGTGCGGCTTGACGTCGAGGGCGACCTTGCTCATGTAGGCCTGATCATCGCCCTTGACCAACAGCGCCGCGTGCGCCGCCAGCGAGGCGATCAGCGCCTGCAGCCATTCCTCATCGGCCTTGGCGAACGGCCTCAGCACGTGGCTGACGACCCGGTTGCGGTCGCCGGG
Source organism: Rhodospirillales bacterium (assembly GCA_036393575.1). Taxonomy (GTDB): domain Bacteria; phylum Pseudomonadota; class Alphaproteobacteria; order Rhodospirillales; family Casp-alpha2; genus JACPJY01. The sequence continues at coordinate 1,345 of DASWGT010000178.1, forward strand.
ATGGCCGACGCCGAGGCGCACTCGGCGGTAGTCGGGGCCGATGTGCTCGTGGATCGATCGCAGCCCGTTGTGGCCGGCGTGGCCGCCGCCGTGCTTCACCCGCACCTTGCCGCCGATCAGGTCGATCTCGTCGTGGAAGACGACGACGTCGCCGGGCTCGAGCTTGTAGAACGCCCGCGCCGCCTCGACCGAGCGCCCCGAATCGTTCATAAACGTCTGCGGCTTCAAGGCGAGGACGCGGACGCCCGCGATCTCGCCCTCGGCGGCCAGGCCCAGGAAGCGGCGGCGGAACGGCTGAAAGGAATGGCGGCGGACGATCTCGTCCACCGCCATGAAGCCGATGTTGTGCCGATGTTTGGCGTACTCGGGGCCCGGGTTTCCCAGTCCGACCAGCAGCAGCATGGGATGGCGCCCTCCGGCCGCCTGGATGCGGCGCTATTTGTCGCCCTTGCCTTTGCCCTTGCCGCCGCGCGCCTCGGCGCCCGACGCACCGCGCGGCGCGGCACCCGGCGCGGCGCCCGGGGCGGCGCCCGGAGCGGCACCCGGCGCGGGCGCGCCTTCGACCGGCGCGCCCTCGGCGCCCGGAACGCCCTCGACGGGAACGCCCTCGGCGCCCGGAACCAGCGCGCCTTCGGCGGCGGCCGGGGCCTCCTCGACCTCGACCAAGATAGTCGGCGCGGTAATGGTGGCGACGGTGAAGTTGCGCTTGATGGTGAGCTGCACGTCGGGCGGCAGCTCCACCGATTCGATGTGCAGGCTGTTGCCGATGTCGAGCCCGGTCAGGTCGCACATGATGAATTCGGGGATGGCGTCCGGCCGGCAGCGCATATCGATGGTGTGGCGCACCACGTTGAGCACGCCGCCGCGCTTCAGCCCCGGCGACTCGGCCTGGTTGCGGAAGCGGACAGGAACGCCGACGTTGACCCGGGTGTCGGGACCGAAGCGCATGAAATCGACGTGAATCGGCCGGTCGGTGATCGGGTCGAACTGCACCTCGCGGGCCAGCGTGCGGTGCTTCTTTCCGCCGACCTCGATCTCGAAGATGTGCGAGTAGAAGCCGGGCTTGTCGAGTTGGTCCATCAGCGCCTTCGGCTCGACCGAGATCAGGACGGGCTCTTCCTTGGTGCCGTAGATGATGCCGGGGACGCGGCCGGCACGGCGGGCCGCCCGCGCGGCGCCCTTGCCGGTGCTGGTGCGCGCCTCGGCGGCGAGTGCAAATTGGACCATCCTAGAATCTCCTCAAAACCCGCCGGCGAGGGCGGAAATCCGCCAAAATCACGCGGCCGGCCAGGGTCTTCCCGGGGCGCGCGGCGCATACATAGCCGCCCGGCGCCGCCCGGTCAACAACCGCCCGGCCGTGATCGCCACCGGCTGGGCGTCTAATCGAACAGGCTGGAAACCGAGGATTCGTCGCTGATTCGGCTGATCGCCTCGGCTATCAGCGGCGCGATGGTCAGCTGCTCGATGTTGCGCGACACCCTCACCGCCTCGGTGGCCCGGATGCTGTCGGTGATCACCAGCTTTTCGAGCGGCGACGCCGTCACCCGCGCCACCGCGCCGCCCGACAGCACCCCGTGGGTGACGTAGGCGTGCACCGACTTGGCGCCTTGCGCCATCAGCGCCTCGGCGGCGTTGCAGAGCGTGCCGGCGGAATCGACGATGTCGTCGACCAGCACGCAGCGGCGCTTCTCGACCTCGCCGATGATGTGCATGACCTCGGAGACGCCGGCGCGCTCGCGGCGCTTGTCGATGATGGCGAGCTCGGCGCCGAGCCTTTTCGCCAGCCCGCGGGCGCGGAACACGCCGCCGACGTCCGGCGACACGATCACCAGGTCGTCGCCGTCGAGCTTTTCCTTGATGTCCTTCACCAGCACCGGGGCGGCATAGAGGTTGTCAGTCGGGATGTCGAAGAAGCCTTGGATCTGGCCGGCGTGCAGATCCATCGTCAGTACCCGGTCGGCGCCGGCCTCGGTGATCAGGTTCGCCACCAGCTTGGCGGAGATCGGCGTCCGCGGCCCTGATTTTCGGTCCTGGCGGGCATAGCCGAAATAGGGGATGACGGCGGTGGTGCGCCTGGCCGAGCCGCGCCGCAGCGCATCCAACGCGACCAGCAGCTCCATCAGGTTGTCGTTGGCCGGATACGACGTCGACTGGATGATGAAGACGTCCTCGCCGCGGACGTTTTCCTCGATCTCGACGAACACTTCCATGTCCGAAAACCGCCGAATGCTGGCCTTGGTCAGCGGCAGATTGACATAAGCGGCAATCGCCTCGGCGAGCGGCCTATTGCTGTTACCGGCGAGAATTTTCATGTCGCTGCGGTCACCGTGGCGCGCCTTGTTGATTGTTCTCGATTGACGTGGACGCGGCGGAATTTAACAGCCCGTCCGGAGGCTGTAAACGGGATTCCCGGACGCCGATTGGGGGTTTCGGGAGCGCCAGCCGGGCGCTCGAAAACGCCGCTCCGAACCGCCCCTCAGCGCGGCGGCGGCGGCGCCCGTCCCGGCACCCTGGGCAGGTCCGGCAGCGGCGGCACCGGCGGCAGGTCGGCGCGCGAGGATTGCTTCTCGCCGACGCCGAACAACTCCTGAATGCCGGTGACGGCGGCGCTGGAGACGATCTCGGCGATGCGGCCCCACGGGCCATCGAGGCTGCCGGCCTTGACCGCGTTCTCCTGCACCGCCTTGCCGACCTCCTCGCCGCTGATGGTGTTGACCGCCCACACGATCTTCGCCTGCTGGCGACCGGCGACGGCGGGACCGATCTCCACCCGGCCCTGGATGACGAAGCCGGCCTGGCGCGGGTCTTCGGTCACCGTCAGGTCGCGTTTGCGAAGCGCCGCCTTCATGGCATTGGTCAGCGACACGTTACCGTCGCCGGGGGCGCCCTCGACCGGCCTGATCAGGAACGACGGGCGGCTCCACACCACCGGCGGCGGATCGGGGACCAGGCTCGCGCCCTCGCCCGGCACCGGCATCAGCACCGGCTTCGCCGCCTTGCCCGCGCTTTCGACGACGACCGGCTTCTCCTTCGGCTGCCGCGGCGGCACGCCCTTGGTCAGCAGCGTCGGGCGGCCGGGTTCGGCCGGCTTTGCCTTCTCGGCTGGCTTCGGCTTCCCGGCTTCCGGCGGCGTCGTCAGCGCCGCCGTCTCGACCGGCGTCTCCGGCGGCTTGGCGGTCAATGCCGATGGCGCCGTTGCCGGCCGGCGCGGGATCACCTTCGGACGCACCGACGGCGATTTGACGGGCGCAGCGGCGGCGGTCGACGCCTCGGGTGCCGCCGCGGCGGCCGGTTTACCCGACGGCAGCGCGTCCTTGGGCTTTTCGGTCGCGGCCGGCGGCTGCGCGGCCGACGGCGTTGCCGCGGCGGCGGTCGGCGGCTGCGCGGCCGATGCGGTTGCCGAGCCGTCGGCCGGCGCCAGCGGCGCCTCGGCAAGCGCGACCGGACTGACGTAATCGCGGACCATGCCGGCGATCATCGGGCCGGCGTCGGCGATCAACAGGTTGATCGCCTCCGGCGCGCCCGTCTGCCACAGTTGCTTGTCGACGACGATCTGATGGCGGTACTCGGCAACCGGCGTGCCGTAGGGCGCCATAAGTGCCCACGCCGCCGTTACCCAATAGACGGTGTCGCGTTCCTGTACCTCGACGATGTGCCCCGATACGGTCGGCCCCTTGTCGTTAACCTTGTCAGCCAGGATGGCGGGCTTCTTGGCGTCGCGCAGTGCCGCCGCGATGGCGTCGGCGAGCACCAACCGGGCGGCCGAGCTGACGCCCTCGACCGGCGTCACGTAGATCAGCTTCGAAGAATCGACCGACGGCGCGAATCCCGACGGCGGCGACGGTTGGCTGACCGGCGCTTTCGCGCCCGGCGCGCAGGCGTTCATGCCCGAGAAGGCGAATGCGGCTATCACCAGCGTGCGAAGGACGTGCTGCATCACCCTGACATTCAGGAACGCGACGGAATCCCCCGGCGCCCAGGCCGCCCACATGCGCCGCGCCCGCGCCCGCCGGTGCCCATGCCGACGGATTCGGGCCGCGAATCGATTCGCGTCAAGAATCTATCACGAACGCGGTCGGATTTCACGGAAACGGCGGGGTCCGGGGCCATCGGCTGAATCGAATCGCACCTTCGCGGACGCACCCGCGGCCTGCGAGTCATCCGCCCGTCACCCCGCAGTCACTTCGCCATCACCCCGGGGGTGTCGGAGTCGCGCCAAGGTTTCCGGGCTTTTTCGGCCGCGCCGCGACGCCCTCGATTTCGAGCCTGGGCGGCGGCAGCGGCGCCACGCCGGCAGCCGACGGAATCTCGGTCTCGAGCAAGCGCGCCGACGGATCGGGACGGAATCGGGTGACGCCGGCGGCCCGCAGCACGCCTTGGATTCCGCCGAGCGCGGCATCGGCGACGACGGTGGCAACCTCGCCCCACGGGCCGTCGAAGGTGCCGGCGGCGACCATGTTCTTCTGCGTCGCGCGGCCGATCTCGCGGCCGTCCTGGGTCAGCACCCGCCACACGATTTCGACCCGCTGCAGGTCGTCCTTCGGCGCGCCGAGGCTGACTCGCCCGTCGAGCACAAACTCGGCGTATCGGTGGTCGAAGGCGACGGGGATGCCGGCGCGTTCGACGGCGTTGCTGATGGCGCGGGCGAGTGCCTGGTTGCCGTCGCCGGACGCGCCGTGGATGCGGTTGACCCACAGGCCAGCGACCCGCGGCTGCACCGGCTTCAGGCTCTCTTCTTCCTTCTGGATGCTGGCGGAGATAAACGCCGGCACGTTGTCGCCGACCTCGGCGATGATGCGCGGCGAGCCGTATTCCCACTCCTCGCGGTCGCCTCCGACGCCCTGCACGTCGGTGCCGAGCGGCTTGCCGTCGAGGTCGGTCAGGGTCCAGCGGATCAGCGCTACGTTGTCGAACGTCGGGTCGGCGCGGTTGAGCTTGGCGTGGCCACGCAACTGGTAGCGGCTGGTGGTCGGCTCGTCGGTGATCACCTTGATGCCCTTGCGCCGCAGTCCCTCGGCCACCGAGTCGATCAGGAGCTGCGACATCGGCAGCGACACGCCGTCGATCGGCGCGATCCACACGCCGGAGGTGGCAATCTCGATCACCAGCGGGTTCGGCGGCGCTTCCGCCTCCGGCTTGAACGGCCTCGGCAGCGGCCCGCAGGCGGCCAACGCCAGCAACGCCATCACCAGCGCGCGTAAGGCCCGGCGGTTGCCGATGCGAATCTTTGTCATCGCCGAAGCACCTCCCCGTCTCCCGGCTACATCAGCGCGCATGCCACCACCAACGCGATCAGCATTGCCGCCGTGAGGATGATGATGTGCGGCACCTCTCCTCCTCCCTCAGCCTTCGAGCGCGATCGCGGACAGGCCGCGGCCGTAGTCGCGCACGCCCTCCAGCGTGGCGCGGCGGTAGCTGAAGAACCGCGCCGCATCGGTGCAGGTGTCGTCGTCGGCGACCTCGACCGCGCCCAAGCCGAGCGCGCCCAGCCGGCGGGCGACGAATCCCGACAAGTCGAACAGGTAATGGCCGGCGCGCTTCGCCGCCACGAAGAAATCGGCGTTGCCGGGATCGGCGGCGACGAAGCGGGCTTGGAACTCCGGCCCGACCTCGTAGGAGCGCTGCTGGATGCACGGGCCGACGGCGGCGGCGATTCGTTCCCTTTCCGCACCCAACCGGCACATCGCCTCAACCGCCGCCTCGATGACACCGTCGAGTGAGCCACGCCATCCGGCGTGGGCGGCGCCGATGACGCCGGCGGCGGCGTCCGCCATCAGCACCGGCGCGCAATCGGCGGTCAGCACGCCCAGCGCCACGCCGGGCGTGGCCGTGACGGCAGCGTCAGCGTGCGGCATCTGGCCCTTTGGCCACGGCTGCTCGACGAAGGCGACCTCGGTCGAGTGGACCTGATAGAGGGTGGCGAGCGCGCCGCCGGCGAGATCGAGCCGCGCCATGGCGCGCGCCCGGTTGTCGGCAACCCGCGCCGGGTCATCGCCGGAACCGAATCCGCAGTTTAGCGAAGCGAAGGCGCCTTCGCTGACGCCACCCTCGCGGGTGAAGAACGCGTGCCGGACGCGACCGATCCGGTTGAGCGCATCGGCGGTGATCATGGAATCAATTATTCACCAATCGGCAGCGATGGGAAGGGCCGCCGCCGGCCCGTCGACGACGACGGCGGTCAGACGAATCCTGGAGGCTTCGGCATGCCAGGGCTGGCCAAGGCGAGCGCCTTGAACAGCCGCCCCATGGCGTCGCCGCCGATCAGTCGTTTGAGCGCCGCGTCGATCTCCCGGGCGCGCCCCAGCGACGCTTTTTTGAGCGAATCGGCGCGCACCCGGATGCCAAGCGCCGTCAGCCAGCGGCCTTGATCGATAGGGCCGAACACCTGCGCGCCAGCGGCGCCGGCCGCTCGTTTCAGCGCCTGGAAATCGACGTGGGCGGTGAGGTCCGCCTCGCCCGGTCCCTCCAGCGGCTTGGCATAGCGATGGTTCTTCACCGCCTGCAGCGTGTCGCCGAGCGCGGTGGCGTCGTGGCCGTAGTCGACGATCAGCGCCTGGCCGCTGTGGCGGCTGAGGCGCCCGGCGATGGCGGCGACGAGGGCGACGGCGGCCGGACAAACCTCGAACACCGAACCAAGCGGCGCATTGATCGGCGCCCGCGGCGCCTCGTCGCGGGTCGGCGGCCTGGCCGAGAGTCCGAACCCGAACTCGCCGGTCTTGCCGACCGTGACCAACCTCTCACGCCAGCCGTCGCGGGTGTTCACGAACTGGCGCACCGGCAACGCGTCGAAGAATTCGTTGGCAACAACGACCAGCGGCCCCTCAGGCGTCTTGGAAAAATCGTCGAGCCATTGCGGCGGGTGCTGGGCGAGGCCGGCGAGCGCGTCCTTCTGCTTGGCGCGCAACGCCGGGCTGATCTCAATCAGCGACACCCGCGCCGCCTGATTGAATCCCTGCACGACCTTGCCGGCGCGCAGCGCGTCGGCCATCAGGGTGCCGCGCCCGGGCCCGAGCTCAACCAGTTGGAAGGACTCAGGCCGGCCCATCGCCTGCCAAGCCTCGGCGCAGGTGAGCCCGATCAGCTCGCCGAACATCTGGCTGACCTCAGGCGCGGTGATGAAGTCGCCGGCGCGGCCGAACGGGTCGCGGCGCATGTAATAGCCATGCTCGGGATCGGCGAGCGCCGCCGTCATGTAGTCGGCGACGGTGATCGGGCCGTGTTCCGCGATGCGGCGCTTCAGGACGTCGGCGAGGCCCGGCACCGGCTCAGCCCTTGGCGGAGTCGCGCCCCGCCCGGCCGATCAGCCAGAGGCCGGCAATCAGCAGCGGCACCGACAGCCACTGTCCCATAGTGGTGCCGAAGCCGAGAAAGCCGATGTGTGCGTCCGGCTGGCGAAACAGCTCGCCGATCGCGCGCACCACGCCGTAGCCGGCCAGGAACACGCCGGTCAGAAGGCCGGGCCGTCGGCGCAGCCTTTCATCGCGGGCCAGCCACATCAGCACCACGAACAACAGCGCGCCCTCGCCGAGGGCCTCGTAGATCTGGCTCGGGTGGCGCGGATTGGGGCCGCCACGCGGGAACACCACCGCCCACGGCACGTCGGCGACGCGGCCGAACAACTCGCCGTTGATGAAGTTGGCGATGCGCCCGAAGAACAGACCGACCGGCGTCACGCAGGCGACGCGATCGGCGAACGGCAGCATCGGAATCTTGCGCCTGCGGCAAAACACGACGCCGGCGACCAGCACGCCCAAAAGGCCGCCGTGGAACGACATGCCGCCCTGCCACACCGCGAGCACGGCCATCGGATTCTCCAGATAATAGGCGGCGTTATAGAAGAGGACATAGCCGAGCCGGCCGCCGAGCACCACGCCGAGGGTCGCCCACACTAGAAAGTCGTCGACGTCCTCGAGCGTCGCCGCCTCCGGCGGGCGCAACACCATCCGCCGCATCAGCCGCCAGCCGAGCAGCAGCCCGGCGATGTAGGCGAGCGCGTACCAGCGGATGGCGAACGGCCCGAAGCCGATCAGCACCGGATCGATGTTGGGAAAGGGGATGACGAAGGTCATGGCGCGGAAGTCATCCTTCGAAACGCCCGCTGACGCGGGCTCCTCAGGATGAGGACTTTTCCTGCAAGCGATAACCTCATGCTGAGGAGGCCCGAAGGGCCGTCTCGAAACATGAGGTGGGGAAGAAAGTCGCGCATAGTCGATACCAGTCGTTACCGGTACGGGTCGTCAGTGGCAAGGAATCCGACGACGTACTCGTTGATGCCGGCCTCGAGCTCGGTGAACGGGCGCTTGTATCCGGCGGCGCGGAGGCGCGCCGTGGTGGCCTGGGTGAAGTACTGGTACTTGGCGCGGATCTCGACCGGCGTCGGCACGTACTTGATCTTCGGCTTCTTGCCGAGCGCCTGGTAGACCGCCTTGGTCAGGTCGGCGAAGCTGCGCGCCTTGCCGGTGCCGCAGTTGTAGAGGCCGCTGACGCCCGGGTTCGCGAGCAGCCACAGCACAATGTCGATGCAGTCGCCGATCCACACGAAGTCGCGCAACTGCCCGCCGTCAGCGTAATCCGGATGGTGCGATTTGAACAAGATCGCCGGCTCGCCGTCGCGGGCGTTGGGATAAACTTGGCAGACGACGCTGCGCATGCGGTCCTTGTGGTACTCGTTGGGGCCGAACACGTTGAAGTACTTGAGCCCGGCCCACTGCGGCGGCCGCGGCTCGTTGTTGGCGACCATCCGCGCCACCTGACGGTCGAACAGGTGCTTCGACCAGCCGTAGGCGTTCATCGGCTTCAGCCTGGTCAGCGCCTCGGGCGTGCTTGCGTCGTCGAAACCCTGGGAACCGTCGCCGTAGGTGGCGGCGCTAGAGGCGTAGATGAAGCGCACGTGGTGCTGGGTGCACCACCGCCACAGCGCCAGCGACAGCCGGTAGTTGGTGTCGATGATCAGATCGACATCGGTCTCGACGGTCGACGAGATGGCGCCCATGTGGATAACCGCCTCGATGTTGGTGGCGTTGGCGTCGAGGAAGGGAAACAGGCCCTCCGGCGGCACCACGCCGCCGAGCTCGCGCTTGGCGAGGTTGCGCCACTTGTTGCCCTGGCGCAGCCGGTCGCAGACGATGACCTTGCCGAGGCCTCGGCTTTCCAGCGCCCAGACGATGTTGGAGCCGATGAACCCGGCGCCGCCCGTTACCACATACATCGCTTATCCCGCCTCGAATCTCCGCCCTTATAGGGCCCGGGCACGCATGCCGCAAGCGGTGGGGTCGGCGTTGCGGGGCGCCGCGGCGGCGCCCATAATGACGTCCGACGCATCGAAACACCGGAGCCGGGAGGACACACCATGCAGACCAAAAGCCGCATCTTCGATGATCTCGCCAAGGTGGCGGGCGGCGCGGTGACGACACTCGCCGGCGTCAAGGCAGAGATCGACGGCTTGGTACGCCAACGCATCGAGCGGCTGTTGGCCGGCGCCGACATGGTGCCGCGCGACGAGTTCGACGCGGTGAAGGCAATGGCGGCCAAGGCGCGCGCTGAACAGGAGAGGCTGGAGGCCCGCGTCGCCCAGCTCGAGAAGCGGCTCGGCGCGACCGCCGCCAAGGCGCCCCGAAAGACCGCCGGAAAGGCCGCCGGCAAGCGCCGTCGCAAGCGCCGCAAGGCCTGAGCGGCCGGCCTGCGACGGCGGCCGGCGCCGCGGTTATCCACAAAAATAGCCGACATCTGGCCACTTGCCCCTTGCGCGCGAGTCTGCCTTAAGGCACCCTACTTCTTGTAACGACCGGGCCAGGTTTCACCAACATGTGGTGGTACCTACCAGATATTGGGGTTAAACCCCTTCCGGTCCGCACTTCGGCCGCCGCCAATGGCAAGAGGGGGAGCGGGCATGGCAACACTCAACATCCAACAACATGCGCTTTCGACCAACCCGCTCGACATCGTCGAGCAGTTGGTCGAGCGCAACGACTGGGCTTTCGATCGCCGCGGCGACGACGAGATCGCCGTCCAGGTGCCCGGCACCTGGTGCGACTACAGCCTGTTCTTCGCCTGGAACGAAGAAGTCGGCGCGATGCACTTCAGTTGCGCCTTCGACATGCGGGTGCCGCCGGAGCGGCGGCCATTCGTCCACGAGCTCTTGGCGATGGTCAACGAGAAGATGTGGATGGGGCACTTCGGACTGTGGGCCGACGAGGGGCTGCCGATGTTCCGGCACGCGATGCCGATGCGCGGCACCCAGGGCCCGACCCGCGAGCAGATCGAGGACCTGGTCGACGTGGCGATCCTGGAATGCGAGCGGTTCTATCCGACCTTCCAGTATGTGATCTGGGGCGGCAACACCGCCGCCGAAGCGATCGCCGCCGCCATGGTGGAGACGTTGGGAGAAGCCTGATGCGAGGGCGCCGCCCGATTACGTGGAACGCCGCGGGGATCGCCCCGGGCAAAAACTAGGGCGATGGCGGGGTTGCTTCTCGTCGGCGGCGGCAAGATGGGCGGCGCGTTGCTCGGCGGCTGGCTGAAGCGCGGCATCGTGAAGCCCGGGCATGTCACCGTGGTCGAGCCCGACATCACGACCGCCACGGCGATCCGCCGCCGCCATCGCGTCGCCGTCGTCGCCGACCCCGGCAATATTACCGCGCGGCCGGCGACCGTGGTGTTCGCGGTCAAGCCGCAGGCGATGGACGCCGTCGCCCCCGCCTACGTCCGTTTCACGGGCCCCAACACTGTGTTCCTGTCGATCGCCGCCGGCAAGACCATCGGCTATTTCCAATCCCGGCTCGGGACGAAGGCGGCGATTGTGCGCGCCATGCCCAACACGCCGGCGGCGGTCGGCCGCGGCATCACCGTCGCCGTCGCCAACAAGCGCGCCGGCAAGGCGCAGCGGAAACGCTGCGACCGTTTGCTGGCGGCGGTCGGCGAAGTCGCCTGGATCGGCGACGAGGCGCTGATGGACGCGGTGACGGCGGTGTCCGGCTCCGGCCCGGCCTACGTGTTCCTGCTCGCCGAGTGCCTGGCCGAGGCCGGCCGGGCAGCCGGGTTGCCCGTCGCGCTCAGCCGGCGTCTCGCCCGCGCCACCGTCGCCGGCTCGGGCGAGCTTCTGCACCGCTCGGACGATGCGCCGGAAATCTTGCGCAAGAACGTCACCAGCCCCGGCGGCACCACCGCCGCGGCGCTCGAGTTGCTGATGGCCGCCGACGGGTTGCAGCCGTTGCTGACCCGCGCCATCGCCGCCGCCGCCAAGCGCTCCAAGGAGCTCGCCAGCTAAGGTCGCTGCCCTTTCCGGCGTGGTCACTTGCCATGCCCTTTTCCCTGCCGCCGCGATCGGCGATGATAGGCGCATGGCCAAGCGAGCCCGTAAAGCCAAGCGCCGACCCGGAACGGGAACCCGGGGCGGCGCCGCGTCCAGATACCCCAGAGTGCAAATCCGCGACCGAATCCTTGACGCGGCGCTGACGCTCGCCGCCCGCCGCGGCTGGCGGCGCACCGGGCTCGCCGACATCGCAGCCGAGGCCGGCATCGGCCTCGACCGGCTGAGGGCCAAGTTCGCGTCGAAGCCGGCGATCGTCAACGGCCTGATCCGGCGCACCGACGAGCGGGCGCTCGCGCTCGGCGCGACCGAAGGCTCGTCGGCCCGCGACCGGCTGTTCGACGTGCTGATGCGCCGCTTCGACGCCATGGCCGCCGACCGCGCCGGCATCGCCGCCATCCTCCGCGATCTCTGCCGCGACCCGGCGATGGCGCTGTGTCACGCGCCGCGGCTGATGGTGTCGATGGCGTGGATGCTGGAGGTCTCCGGGTTGTCATCCTCGGGGCTGCTCGGGCTGTTGCGAGCCAAGGGGCTGGCGGCGGTTTACCTGTGGACGCTCCGCGCCTGGCTCGCCGACGACAGCCGGGATCTCGCCAAGACCATGGCCACCCTCGATCGCGGACTGAGGCAGGCCGAGGCGCTCGCCGGGCTTCTCAACAAGGGCCGCGACCGCGCCGCCAAGGCGGCTAAAACGTCGGCCCAAAAGGCTGCCCAAAAGACGGGCAAGGGCAGCAAGCGCCGGCGCGGTTGACGCCCGGGGGCATCCCTCGGGCGATCAATCGGCGCCGCTACCCCATTCTCTCCGCCGGCCCGGAATTCCGGAATTTACCGTCCTGCCCGGAATTCCGGTCATTGACGCTGGCGCCTCCTCCTATTGCCGCCCCGCCACGCCCGGAATTCCGGGCTTTTTACCGCACTAGCGAACGAAATCTCCCCAATTATTTGTGCAGTGCAATATTTTTCTTGACAACGCCAGGAAACCCCACCATATTGGCCCTATGCTGCAGTGCAGCAGAAAGGCCGCAGGCCGCCCGCAAATACCGTCCCGATGGATGCTGTGCTGCCCCTGGATCAACCGCCTGATGAGATGAAAGCAAGGAGAGCCCCGATGACCGCCACCAAAGCCAATGCCGGCCAGAAACCCGGCGCCAACCAGAACCCGTATCCGTTCTTCGATTTCGACATGACGAAGATGCTGGCCGCGTTCGACCCCAGCAAGTTCACCGGCGAATTCGCCAAGATGGCCGAACGCTACCAGGTTCCCGGACTCGACGTCGAAGCGCTCGGCGAATCGCATCGCCGCAACGTCGAGGCACTGACCGCCGCCAACCGCGCCGCCGTCGAAGGTGTGCGCGCGCTGGCCAAGCGGCAGGCCGCGATCCTGCAGGAGACGCTGGACGCCGCCAAGGACGCCTTCGGCCAGTTCGGCAAGTCCGGCTCGCCGCAGGAAGCCACCGCCAAGCAGGCGGCGTTCGCCAAGCAGGTGTTCGAGACCGCCGTCGCCAATGCCCAGGAGCTCGGCGAGATGGTCGCCAAGGCAAACGCCGAGACCGCCGACGTCATCACCGGCCGCATCGCCGAAGGTCTCGACGAGATCAAGGTGCTGGCGGAAAAGCTGAAGAAGTAGTTTCCCCGACCTCCGCCGAAAGTCTAGGGCCGCTCTCTCCTCCCAGGAGCGGCCTTTTTCTTTTCGTGCAGCTCGAAAAAAGTCCTTCGCTTTTCTTTAGTCGTACTATCTATCGGTATTATTGCTGAGGAAAAGAAGGCTTGGGGGCGGCCCGGCGCCTTCTTTCCGCGTTTTCGAACTGTTGAGCCGCCGGGGGAAACAGCCATGACCATCGCCTATGACGATTTCGCCCGTGTCGACGTGCGCGTCGGCACCGTCAGGCGCGCCGAGCCGTTCCCGGAGGCTCGCAAGCCTTCGATCAAGCTGTGGGTGGATTTCGGCACCACCATCGGCGAGAAGAAGACCTCGGCCCAGATCACCAAGTACTACCGCCCCGAGGCCCTGGTCGGCCGCCAGGTGGCGGCGGTCGTCAACTTCCCGCCGAAGCAAATCGGTAAGTTTCTGTCCGAGGTGCTGGTGCTCGGCTTCCCCGACGCCGATGGCGCGGTCGTACTGATCGCTCCCGATCGGCCGGTGCCCGACGGCGGAAAATTGTTCTAGGAGCCGACATACCCGATGGTCAGTCGGCCTGGTATCGGCCTGGCGCCGCGGCGCCAACCAACCCCAGCGCCGTCGCCTCGAACACCGCCTGGGTGCGGTTGACGACGCCGAGCGCTTTCAACATCGCGGCGACGTGTAGCTTGACCGTGCCCTCGGCGAGGCCGAGGGCGAGGGCGATGCGCTTGTTGGAATAGCCGCGGGCGACGAGGCCGAGAACGTCCATCTGGCGCGGCGTCAGCCGCGGTGATGCCCCCGATTCCCCGCCCTCTTGTTGCTGGGCGCCACCGGGCGCTTTTGCCTTCGGCCGGCCCTTGTGCTTGGTCGTAATGCCTTCCCCCTTCGCACCTTCGGCGCGAATCGTGCGTTTGTTATACACCCTTCGGCGGCTGTCACAAAATGTCTGCGCTCCCGGCCGAAAGCGTTGGAAACCGCGGGATGCAGCAGGCCGGGCAAGGTCAGCCAAGCGGTTGCGGTCGAGTTGGGATTTGCTGTAGTTACCTATAACGGCACGCGCAGCCGCGCTCTGAGCCCGCCGTTGGGAGAGGCGCTAAGCGCGATGTCGCCGCCATGGCCGCGCATCACGTCGCGGGCGATGGTCAGCCCGAGCCCGACGCCGCCGGTGCCGGGGTTACGCGAGCCGTCTAGCCGGTAGAACGGCTTGAATACTTCGCCGCGCTGGTCCTCGGGGATGCCTGGACCGTCGTCGTCGACGGTGATCTCGATGGCATCGCCGCGTTGCCCGGCGCGCACGCTGACGTGGTCGGCGTACTGGATGGCGTTGTCGATCAGGTTGGTCAGGCAGCGCTTGAAGGCGTTCGGCCTGAGCGGCACCATCAACTGGCCCTCGGTGTGCAGATCGACGATGCCGCCCTTGCGCCGAGCCTGGGCGGCGGCCTCGTTGAGCAGCGCCGTCAGGTCGGTCGGCCGCGGCTCCTCGGCGCCCTCGCCGCGCGCGAACGCCAAATACCCTTCCAGCATGTGCTCCATGTCGGCGATGTCAGTCTTCAGCTCCGCCGCGCCCTCGGCGTCGCCCAGCATCTCGAGCTGCAGCTTCATCCGCGTCAGCGGCGTACGCAGATCGTGGCTGACGCCGGCCAGCATGTCGGTGCGCTGGCTGATCTGGCGGATGATGCGTTCGCGCATGGCCAGGAACGCGGCCGCCGCCTGCCGCACCTCGGCGGCGCCTTCCGGCTTGAAACTGGATACGTCGCGGCCCTTGCCGAAGTTGTCGGCGGCAACCGCCAGTCGGCGGATCGGCTTGACTTGGTTGCGCATGAACACGGTTGCTAGCGCAAATAGGATCATCGACGTGCCGACCATCCAGATGACGAACACGTAGGCGGTCGAGCTGAACAGCCGCTTTCGCGGCGTTACCACCCTGAGCACGCCGTTCGCCAGCTGCACGTCGACGATGATCTCGCGCTCCAGCGATTGGGAATCGATCCGGAACGGCCGCCCGACGAAGTTCTCCATCGCCTGCGCCAGCGTTTCCTCGATCAGTCCGTCGTAGGTCTGGCGGATATTGGGCAGCACGGCGTCGACCTCGAGCACCGCCGACAGTTCCATGTTGTTGGCGGCGATGTGGAAAATCCACTCGCGGTCCTCGGCCGCCGGGTGGCGCTGCATCAGGCTGATGACAGTGGCGATGTCGCCGGCCACCCCGCGCGCCAGCCTGAACGTCACTTTGTCCCAGTGTGTCTCGTAGAAGATCGCCGCCGATACCAGCTGCAGGACGATCAGGGGGGTGACGATTATCATCAGCGAGCGGCCGAGCAGGCTCTTCGGCAGGAATCTCTTGATGGTGGTGGTGACGGGGCCCATGAGGTCATCAATCCGGACGCAGCACGTAGCCTTTGCCGCGAACCGTCTGCAGGTAACGCGGCAGTTTCGGGTCGTTTTCTATTTTACGCCGGAGCCGCGTCACCTGCACGTCGATTGCGCGGCCGCCGCCGCCGGCGCCGGTCAGCCGGATCAACTCCTCGCGGCTCAGCACTTGGCCTGGACGGTGGGCCAACGCGACCAGTAGCGACACCTCGACGTCGGTAAGCCGGATCGGACGACCCGCGCGGCTGAGCTCGCCGCGCTCGGTCCGGAACAGCACATCGCCCATGCGCACCTCGGCCGCCGGCTCCGCCGGCACCGGAGCGCGCTTCAGGATGTTGTTGAGACGCAGCACCAGCTCGCGTGGCTCGAATGGCTTGACCAGGTAGTCGTCGGCGCCTTTCTCCAGTCCCGTTATGCGGTCCTCGGGCTCGGCCATCGCCGTCAGCATCAGGATCGGCACATCGTTCGACCGGCGCAGGTCCTGGGCGAGCGCAAGGCCGCTCTCGCCCGGCATCATCAGATCGAGAACGATAACGTCGAACGCGAGCGTCGCCAGCTTGGCGCGCGCATCCTTGGCGTTGGCGGCGGCCGTGACCATGAAGCCGTTGTCGGCGAGGTACTTGCGCAACAGCCTGCGCAGGCGGTCGTCGTCATCGACGACCAGGATGTGGGCCTGCCCGGCGGTGGCCGGTTCGGCGCTCAAACGGCCGTCGGCCGCGCCGGCCGGGCGACCCGCTGGCGGTCCTCCTCGTTGATGATGCCGCGCAGCACGGTGCGGAAGCCTTCCACCGCCTCGGCGCCGGCGGCGCGGAAGGCACCGGCGACGCGCTGGCTTTGGCGGTCGGTCAACAACCGCTCGAGATCGGCGCCCTTGGCCGTCAGGTAGAGGCGCCGTCGGCGGCGGTCGGCCTTATCGGTGCGCTGGTGAACGAAGCCGTCGTTGATCAGCTCGCCAAGCACCCTGGACAGGCTCTGCTTGGTGATCTTCAGGATCTGCAGCAACTCGCTGACGGTAATGCCGGGGTTGGCGCCGACGAAGTAGATGACCCGGTGATGGGCGCGGCCGAAGCCGTAGTCGGTGAGGATGGCGTCGGCCTCCTGGGTGAAGTCGCGGTAGGCGAAGAACAACAGCTCCATCGCCTGGCGCAACTCGGCATCGCGCAAGAACAAAGGGTTGGCGCGGTGTTTGGCGCGGAACGTCGGATCGGCCATCGGTGGTGCTCCGCTTGCGGGGCCGGGCGGGCCGGCGATTTAAGTCAGTGTTATTGACATATATGCCCAAGAATGCTACGCAACGCAAGAACCTTCGGGAGGAACTGCTTTCTAAGAAAGAAAATTCCATGGATACCAAACCGTTCGACGACCGCGACGGGGTGATCTGGTTCAACGGCAAGATGGTTCCCTGGCGCGATGCGCGGATTCACGTGCTGACCCACGCGTTGCATTACGCTTCTTGCGTGTTCGAGGGTGAGCGCTCCTACGGCGGTACGATCTTCAAGCTGACCGAGCACTCGCAGCGCCTGGCCGCCTCGGCTGCCGCGCTCGGCTTCAAGCTACCCTACAGCGTCGCGGAAATCGACAAGGCCTGCACCGAAACCTGCAAAGCCAACGGCATCGTCGACGGCTACGTGCGGCCCGTGGCCTGGCGCGGCTCGGAGATGATGGGCGTCTCGGCGCAGGCTACCCGCATCAATGTCGCCATCGCCGCCTGGCCGTGGCCGTCGTATTTCTCGCCCGAGGCGCGGATGAAGGGCATTCGGCTGGTGACCTCGAAGTGGCGTCGCCCCGCCCCCGACACCGCGCCGGTGAAGGCGAAGGCGGCCGGGCTTTACATGATCTGCACGCTTTCCAAGCACGCCGCCGAGGACAAGGGTTACCACGACTCGCTGATGCTCGACTGGCGCGGCCGTATCGCCGAGGCGACCGGCGCCAACATCTTCCTGTCGTTCGGCGACGGCAAGCTGCATACGCCGACACCCGATTGCTTCCTCGACGGCATCACTAGGCGCACCGTGATCGGACTGGCAAAATTGCGCCAGATCGAGGTCGTCGAGCGTGCCATCATGCCCGACGAGTTGAAAAAGGCGACCGAGATCTTCCTTACCGGCACAGCAGCCGAGGTGACGCCGGTCGGCGCGATCGACGGCATGACCTTCAAGGTCGGCGATCTGACGCGGCTGATGATGGAAGACTACGATAAGGCCGTCGGCAAGGACGCCCACAAGCAGGCGCCGTCCAAGCAGGCCGCCCAACGCTGAGCCGCCGTTCTCCGATGATCGGTTCCTACAGCTGGCCCCCGGGCTGGGCGAGCGCGCGAATCCTTAGCTCACGGGTCAGGTAGGCGAAAGCCTCATCGACCGAATCGGTTTCGAACAGCAGGCGCAGGTCCTCGGCGTCGATCACGCCGTGCGCCACCATCGCCTCTAGGTTCATGGTCTCGCGCCAGAACTCGGTACCATAGAGCACGATCGGGATGGATTTCGTGAGCTTGCGCGTCTGCATCAGCGTCAGGAGCTCGAACAATTCGTCGAGCGTCCCGAAGCCGCCGGGGAAGATGACGATCGCCTTGGCGAGATAGACGAACCAGAACTTGCGCATGAAGAAGTAGTGAAACTCGAAATTGAGCTCCCGGGTGATGTAGGGATTGTCCGCCTGCTCGTGCGGCAGCTGCACGTTGAGCCCGGCGTTGATGCCCTTGGCTTCCGAGGCGCCGCGGTTGGCCGCCTCCATGATCCCCGGCCCGCCGCCGGTGCAGACGATGAAGCGGCGGCCGCCGGCCTTCAGCTTCTTCGACCATTCGGTGAGCCGCCGGGCCAGCTCGCGGGCGTCCTCGTAGTAGCGCGACATGGCGAGATCGCGTATCGCCACTTCCTTGTCGCGGCTCTTTGCCTCCTTCAGCCGCTTCTCGGCGACGTCGCGGGCAACCACGCGCGACGAGCCGAAGAACACCACCGTGTCGGCGACCTGGAAATCCTGGAAGCGGGCCTGCGGCTCCAGGTACTCGGAGAGGATGCGGATCGGCCGCGCGTCCGGGTCGCCGAGAAAATCCTCGTCCCGGTAGGCGAGCGTCGGGCCGGAGCGCTTTTGCCGGGTGCGCTTCTTCCGGACGGGACGGAGCGCCATGGGTCTATTCCGCGGCGTTGGGTTTCTTGGCGACGGGCTTCGGTTTTGCCCAGCGCGTCGCCGCCTTGTTGTCGGAAGCGCGGGCGTTCACCCATTCGCTGCCGTCGAGGGTCTCCTCGAGCTTCCAGAACGGCGCCTTCGTCTTCAGCCAGTCGATCAGGAAATGGCACGATTCGATGGCCGCTTGGCGGTGGCCGGACGCCGTCGCCACCATGACGATGCGGTCGCCCGGCTCGAGCCGGCCGTAACGGTGGATGATCAGCACGTCTTCGAGTGGCCAACGGCTTCTCGCCTCGGCCTCGATCTCGGCCAGTGCCTTCTCGGTCATCTGCGGGTAGTGCTCTAGGGTCATGGCGGCGATCTCCTTCGAGCCGGCGAGGTCGCGGACGATGCCGATGAAGCAGCACACCCCGCCGATAGCGTGGTTGCCGCGGCTCAGCCGCTCCAACTCGCGGCCAACGTCGAAATCCTCGGCCTGCACCTTGATCATGGGTTCACCCTTGGCCGCATGGTTCGGCGACTATAGCACCGGCGACGTCCGTCCTAAAGCGACCCTAAAGCGAATCCTAAAATGTCCGGCGGAATATCGGCGTCAGCCGCCGGTGACCGGCGGGAAGAACGCCACTTCGTCGCCCTCTTTCACCGGGTAGTCGAGGGGCACGTGCTCCTGGTTGACGGCGCAGCGCACCATCGAGACGTCGGCGAAGGCCTCCGCATGGCCGCCGCCGCGCGTCTTCAGCCACCGCATGAGATCGCCGACGGTCTTCACCGACTTCGGCGGCGAAAGCGTCTCTTCCGAGACGCGGGCCTTCTCGCGCAGCCAGGCGAAATACAGTACCTTCATCCCATCACCCCGCTGAACGGCAGGAAGTCGACCACCGTGCCCTGCTTCAGGCCGTCCATGTCCTCGGGCAACTCGACCAGGCCGTCGGCCTCGACCATCGAACTGAGTATCCCGGCCCCCGATGAGCGGTACTTGACTGCCACCGGCCGGCCACCGCCGTTGGATTGCAGCCGCACCCGCGCCCATTCGCGGCGGCCTTTCTTCTTCTTGTAGTCGAAGCCGGCGACCACCGGGAAACGGGTGCTGCCGACGTCGGTGGCGCCGGCCAAGTGCAATACGAGCGGTCGGCCTATCACCAGGAACGTCACCATCGCCGCCACCGGGTTGCCGGGCAAACCTAAGAACGCCGTCGAACCGACCTGGCCGAGCGCGATCGGGCGGCCCGGCCGGATGGCGAGCCGCCAGAAATGGATTTGGCCCAAGGCGGAAACGGCGGCGCGCACGTGGTCTTCCTCGCCGGCAGAGATGCCGCCCGAGGTGACCAGCAGGTCGTGATTCTTCGCCGCCTTCTTCAACGCCGCGATGACGGCCTTGGCGTCGTCGGCGAGGATGCCGAGGTCGGTGACTCGGGTGCCAAGGTTCTCGAGCAGCGCCATGACGGCGAAGCGGTTGGCGTCGAAGATGCAGCCCGCGGGCGCGTCCTCGGACGGATCGCATACCTCGTCGCCGGTCGAGAACACTGCCGCCCTGAGCCGCTTGTAGACGGTGAGCTCGGCCATGCCGACCGAGGCGGCGAGGCCGATCTCCTGAGCGCGCAGACGCTGACCGCGCCTCAATATGACCTCGCCCTTCTTCACGTCTTCGCCGGCGAAGCGGCGGTTGGAGCCGCGCTTCAGGCCGGGCGGGCAGACCACGTAGTCGCCGTCGCGCTCGCAGTCCTCCTCCATGAACACCGCGTCGGGGCCGGTCTTCTGGGTGCCGTCGGCGCCGTTCGGCATCGGCGCGCCGGTGAAGATGCGCACTGCCACGCCACGCTTTGCCGGATGCTTGAGTGGATGGCCGGCGGCGACCCGACCGATGACTTTCAACCGCGTCTCGGCGTCCGCCTCCAGATCGTCGAAATAGACCGCGTAGCCGTCGACGGCGCTGTTGTCGAGCGGCGGCACGTTGCGCATCGCGGCGATGTCCCTGGCGAGGATGCGGCCGTTGGCGACGCGCAAGGCAACGGTCTCGGTGGCGGCAACTGGGCCGACGCGCCCTGCAAGGATGGAGAGCGCGTCGTCGAGCGGCATCAGTTCGCCGCCAAACGCGAAGCAGTCGTCCCTAAGCTGCGCCATTCCGCACCTTGGCCTTCAACAGACAATGGCCGACGACGAAATCGGCGACCGCGTTGACGTCGTCGAGATCGATCACCGGGCGGCCGATGTCGCCGAGATTGGCGTCACTTGCGACCGCGACGATGGTTGGGTCGTCGGCCGCCAGCATCGGCTTGCCGACCGCCGGGCGGAACACCTCGAGCTTGTGGTGGCGGTGCGCCTTAAAGCCCTCGATCAGCACCAAATCGACCTCGGACAATCGCGCCAAGAGCTCGTCCATCGAGGGCTCCGTCTCGTCGCGGTTCTCGTGCAGGAGCGCCCAGCGCTTGGCGCCGGTGATCAACACCTCGCTGGCGCCGGCCCTGCGGTGTTCGAACGAATCCTTGCCCGGCCGGTCGATATCGACGTTGTGGTGGGTGTGCTTCATGGTCGAGACCGAAAGCCCGCGGCCGATCAGCTCCGGCAACAACTTCACCAGCAGCGTCGTCTTGCCGCTGCCGCTCCATCCCACCAGGCCGAAGATTTTCATGCCGATGCCGTCCGCCCACCAAGTCAACGGGGTCCAAGTGTTGGCCGGGAAGCCCTGAAAATCAACGAATTCAATTCTTGCCTGCGGCCGGCTTGGGAGCCCTCGGCTTGCGCTTCGGGGCGGGCGCGTGGTCGGTCAAGCGGATGTGGCGAAGACCGGCGACCAGGTAGTCGTAGCCGGTGATCAGCGTCAGCGCCGCCGCGCCCCACAGCCCGTAGATGCCGACCTCGGTGGTGGTGAGCGGACCGAAGTCGGGCCCCGACGGCCCTACCAGCAAGAACCCCAGCGCCACCATCTGGATGCCAGTCTTCCACTTGGCGAGCGTCGTCACCGGCACGCTGACTTGGACTTCGGCCAGGAATTCGCGCAGTCCCGACACCAGGATCTCGCGGCACAGGATCACCGCCGCCGGCAGGACGGTCAGCCCCGAGAACCGGTGGATGCCGACCAGCACCAGCAGCACGGAAGCGACCAGCAGCTTGTCGGCGATCGGATCGAGGAACCGTCCGAACGCCGACTGTTGGTGCCAGGCGCGGGCGAGGTAGCCGTCGAAGAAGTCGGTGACGCAGGCGAAGGTATAGGCGGCGAACGCCAGCCAGCTGCCGAGCGGGTCGTCGACGAACAGCAACAGCGCAACCAGCACCGGGATAGCGATGATGCGCGAGAACGTCAGGATGTTGGGCAACTTGGTCAGCATGTCGGGTCCAGGTCGGGGATTCGGGGGCGGTGGCGTATTGTAACCTCTAAATACCTGGTTGCGAAATCAACCCTCCGGGTGGAACCAGTCGTAAATGCGCGCCGCCGTCGTCCGGCTGATGCCCTCCACCGCCTCCAAATCCGCGCGGCCGGCCTCGGCCACCGCCTTAGCGGCGCCGAAATGGTGCAGTAGCGCCTTCTTGCGCTTCGCGCCGATGCCCGGGATGTCATCGAGCAGCGACCTGCCGATCGCCTTCGAGCGTTTGTCGCGGTGCGCGCCGATGACGAAGCGGTGCGCCTCGTCGCGGAGCCGTTGCAGGAAGAACAGCACCGGGTCGCGTGGCGGCAGCATTGTCGGCCGGCGCCCCGGCCGGTAGATGCGCTCGCGGCCGGCGTTACGGTCCGGGCCTTTGGCGATCGCCGCCACCGGCAAGCCCTCGATGCCAAGTTCCTCGAACACCCCGAGCGCCGCCGAAAGCTGCCCCTGGCCGCCGTCGATCAGCACCAGGTCGGGCCATTGCCCTTGCGCGCCGTCCGGATCCTCCCTCAACGCGCGGCTGAAGCGGCGGGTCAGTACTTCCCGCATCATCGCGTAGTCATCGCCCGGCGACGCGGCGGCATCGCCCTTGATGGTGAACTTGCGATAGGCCTTCTTCACCAGGCCTTCGGGTCCGGCGACGATCATCGCGCCGACTGCCTTGGCGCCGGATACGTGGCTGTTGTCGTAAACCTCGATGCGCTCCGGCGGCGCCTCCAGATCGAGGGTCCTGGCCAGTGCCTCCAGAAGCCGCCATTGCGAGGCGCTTTCCGCCATTCGGCGGGCAAGCGCCTCCTTGGCGTTGATCAGCGCGTGCCTGACCAGGTTCAGCTTGTTGCCGCGCGCCGGGCGGATGAGCCGTACCCGCCGGCCGGCGCGCATGGAGAGCGCTTCGGCGACCAATGCCAGGTTCGGCGGCGTGTGGCTGAGCATCACCGTCCGCGGCGGCTCGGCGCGAGCGTAGAACTGGCCCAGGAACGCCTCCACCACCTCGGCCGGGCCGTCGCCGGCGGCGTGGCTCGGGAAGTATGCCCGGTTGCCGAAGTTGGCGCCGGTGCGGAAGAAGAATATCTGCACGCAGGTCTGGCCGCCGGCTTGGTGAGCGGCGACCACGTCGGTCTCGCCGACGCCGGCAAGGTTGATGTCCTGGTGCGCCTGGACGCTGGTCAGCGCCCGGATGCGGTCGCGGTAGCTTGCGGCTTCTTCGTAGTTCTCGGCGTCGGACGCCTCCTGCATCTGCTTCGCAAAGCGCTGCTGGATCTTCTGCGAACCGCCCTTCAGGAACTCCCGCGCCTCCTCCACCGATTGCCGGTACTCGGCCTCGCCGATGCGGCCGACGCACGGCGCCGAGCAGCGCTTGATCTGATGCAACAGGCACGGCCGGGTGCGGGCGGCGAACACCGCGTCGGTGCAGGAGCGCAGCAGGAACGCCCGCTGCAGCACGTTGAGCGTCTCGTTGACCGCCCAGGCGGACGCGAACGGGCCGAAGTAGTCGCCCTTGCGGCTCTTGGCGCCGCGGTGCTTGAGGATCTGCGGGAACCGATGGTCGCCGGTGACTAAGATCGATGGGAACGACTTGTCGTCGCGGAGCAGGATGTTGTAGCGCGGCTGAAAGCGCTTGATCAGGTTGGATTCGAGCAGCAGCGCCTCGGCCTCGGTGTGGGTGGTGACAAACTCCATGGCCGCCGTCTCGGCGATCATGCGCCGGGTGCGGATCGGATGGCGTTCCGGGCGCACATAGCTCAATACCCGCTTCTTCAGGTTCTTGGCCTTGCCGACGTAGAGCACGGCGCCGCGCGGGTCGATCATCCGGTAGACGCCAGGCTGGCCGGGCAGTGTCTTCAGATAGGACTGAATGACCGGGGCGCCCTTCGGCGCCGCCGCGGGCGGCGGACCGGAGGGCCTCTCGGAAAGCGGCGCCTCGGCGGGTGCCGCGGTCGCGGCGTCGCCAGCGGCGGACGGGCGGCCGCGCTGCTTGCGCTTTTCCGATGTCGGTTGTCGCCGTTCGCTCATCGCATTCACTGCCGGTGCCCCGGCCGGTCCCTCGGCAGGCCCCGGTACGGCCCGTCCGGGCACCTGACAAACCTTTGTTTTGGCGCGGATTCTAAACGACTCCCGGGATTCGCGGAACCTGTGGATAAGATTGTTGAAAAGCCGCCCGCGCCAGGGATTATCCTGCTCAATCAGCCGGCATTTCTCGTTCGGCCCTCTATCCTGCATGGTGCCGTAACCACGGCCATTCTGTTAACTCATTGATTTAATGAAACGACTCTTAAACGCGGGGGAAGACCCCCCGCCGTCACATGTCCGTCAAATATAGTTAACCGAGTTCCAAAGAATCCGCCGGCTTGTGCAAAACTTGTCGACGGCGATTGCCTAAATTGCCGATCCGAATAAAAGCACCGGCTCGACTAAAGACGTCGATCTATACTTTGGAATTGAACCTTTCGATTTCGACGCCGGCGCTTTCTGCATCCTCGAGTATGTCCAATTTCTCGACCCGCACCCGGGCCGACTTTACCCGCCGGTTATCGAGGCACATGGCGGCGATGTTCTCGGCCAGGGTCTCGACCAGGTTGACGTGGCCGCGGTTACAGATCCGTTCCACCCCCCGGGCCAGCTGCTCGTAGCAGATGACGTTACGGATATCGTCGTCGATCGGCCGGTCACCCTCGGTGACCGCTAGGTCGAGGTTGATCCGCACCCGCTGTTCGGCGTCCCGCTCGTGGCGGTGGACGCCAATCGAGCACGGTACCATCAGGTTGCGAATGAAGACGTGGCGGAGCTTGCGCCCAGCGTCGGCGATCTTCGCCGGGTTGACGAGCTTGATATGGCTTGCAGTCATCGCGCTCCTCACTCCGCCGTGCGTCGGGTCGCGGATCCCGGGGCCCAGCCCAGGTGCTGGCCGCCGTCGAGCACGATCATCTGCCCGGTCACCGACGGGGCGTCAAGGAGGAATCGCACGGCGCGGCAGATCTCCTCGGGGTCGACCCGACGCTGCAGCGGCAATTTTGACCATTGGCGGCGGAATTGCTCCTCGGTCTGATGCACGCTCGGCAGCGTTGGCCCCGGGCCGATGGCGTTGACGCGGATGCTGGGCGCTAGCGCCAGCGCCAGGTTCTGGGTCAATCCCCACAGCGCCACCTTACTCACCGTATACGAGGTGAAATAGGGGGTGACGTTCCACACCCGCTGGTCGATCAGGTTGATGACGTGGCCTTCGGTCCCCTTCGGCAACTGGGCGGCGAACGCCTGGGTCAGCAGGAACGGCGCCCGTACGTTGACCTGCATGTGGGTGTCCCAGGTCTCGCGCGTCGCCGTGCGCGGGTTGTCCTCCTCGAACACCGAGGCATTGTTGACCAGGCAATCCAGCGGCCCGACCGCGTCCGTTGCGCGCGCGACGAGCTTGGCGGCGGCCTTCTCGTCCATCAGGTCGGCCTGGACGGCCGCCGCCTTGCCGCCGCCCGCCTTGATCTCGGCGACCGCGGATTCGGCGTTCTTCTTCGAGCGGTTGTAGTGCACGACCACGGTGGCGCCGGCGGCCGCCAGGTCCAGCGCGATGACGCGGCCGATGCGGCGCCCGGCGCCAGTGATCAGGACCGTGTGCGAGGCCATGTCGTTCATCGCCGGAGCATGGGGGATGGTTCAAGCGCGCGCAAGGGGCGGCCGGGACCCCGGTTTCAGCCGCCGGCGGCGACGCGTTCCGGCAGGCCGCGGAATTCGGCGATGACGTCCTCGTAGACACGACGCTTGAACGGCACGATCAGCCCAGGCAGTTCGTCCATCGCCACCCACCGCCAGCGGTCGAACTCCGGCTTATGATGGTTGTCGAGGACGAAGTCAGAATCCTCGCCGATGAAGCGGAGCGCGAACCATTTCTGTGTCTGACCACGGTACTTGCCGCCCCAGGCGACGTCGACCAAATCCGGCGGCAGGTCGTAGGTCAACCAGTCCCTGGTTTCGGCGACGATCTCCACCTTGCGTGTGCCGGTCTCCTCCTCGAGCTCGCGCAGCACTGCGTTCTCGGGCGTTTCGCCTTCGTCGATAGCGCCCTGCGGCATCTGCCAGGTGCCGTGGTGGCGCGACGAGCCGGCGCGTCGGCCGACGAATACCTTGCCTTGGCGGTTGATCAACATCGCGCCGACGCCGCGCCGATAGGGCAGCGCCGCCGCCGTCGGGGATTTGCGGCTGCTCATGGCGTTCCTGGCGGTTACTTTTTCGCCTGCGGGGCGGGCTGCTTGGCTGGCTGCTTAGCCGACTGCTTGGCCAACGCCGACACCGGGACCAGGGCCACTTTCTTCTGCTTCAGCGTCGTGGTCCAGTTGATCAGGCGCTCGATGGTGGCGGGATGGGGATGCGCGGCGGCGACCGCGACCGTGCGTTCGCGGACCAGTTGCTCGAGCTCGTTCAGTTTCGCCTCGACGGCCAGCCGCGACGGATCCTCGTCGAGGGTGATGTCGCTGATCACTCTCGGCAGGCCGACCTTGGCGGCAACCTTGGGTGTCGCCACGGTGCCCTGGGGACCGGTGGTGACGAGCATCAGGCCGCGCGCCTTCAGGGCCTCCAGCACCGGGGTCAGCAACGCCTCCGAGGTGCCGAAGCGTGAGCCCATGATCGTCGCCACGCCGGTGTAGCCCGAGACCTGGCTCAACACCAGCTCCAGGCGCTTGATGTTGTCTTCGGCACTGAGCGAGGTGTCGAGCGCCATCGGCCCGGCGTCGTAGACCGGGAAGCGGTCGCTTTCCATCGGCAACCCGAGCATCACCTCGTGACCGGCGAGCCTGGATCGCACCACCCAGTCGCTGAGGTCCTTGGCGTAGGGATCGAGCACTATCGTCACCTCGGCTGGCAGCTTGGTAATGGCGGCCATGCTCGCCGCCCGGCTCAGCCCGATACCGGTGATCAGGATCGCCACCCGCGGGCCCTCGTCGATCTTGTTGGGCCGGGCGTAGAGCTGCCACGCCATGGTGCCGTCCTTGCCGGCGATCGGCAGCGGCCCCGGTAGGCCCTGCTTCTTCTCGATCAGCCGGACGTCGGGGGTCGCCGGCAGTGCATCGCTTGCGCTCGCGGGCTGGTCGGGCAGCCGGTTGACGGTGCTTGAGGTTACCGCCGGGACGACGATGCCAGCGCCCTGGCCCGGGGCCCTGCCGCCGATGACGTTCAGCGAGCCGCCGAGCGGGTCGACGATGCCGCCGAACGGGCCGCTGACATCGCCGGTCTTGGCGGCGTAGCGGGGCGGCGGCGCGGTGCCGGCTGCTGGCGGAGCGGATTGCGGTTGGCCAGGCTGGGTAGCCGGGCGGGCGGCGCCGGGGGCGGAAGCAGGCCCGCTGGTGGCCGTCTGGCCCGGCACCGGCGTCACCAGGGTGTTGAGCGAGCCCGGAGCCGGCGGCAGCGCCATCGCGATGCGCGCGCCTTTTTTCTGCTCCTGGGGGGGTGCGGGCTTGCCGGCGGCAGTCTTCTTGTCGTCGGTGCCGCTACTAGAAAAATACCACCAGGCGCCACCACCGATCATGCCGAGCAGCAGCACGACACCACCCGCAGCGGCCATGATCAGCTGCTTTTGGCGCTTGTCGGCGACGCCTTCGCCTTCCTTGCCCTCTTCGCTTTCCTCCTTTTCGGCGCCGGCGGCGGAGTCCTCTTCCTCTTCGTCGCCGTCCTTGGACTTCTTCTTGCGCGCCAGGAAGGCCGGCAGCTTCAGGCGATCGGCCCAGCCTTTCTTCTTGCTGCCGTCCTCGCCTTCAACCTCGTCCGCGGTTTCGGCCTCGCGGACCTCGTCCTCGTCGCCATCCCCGGACTTCTTCTTTTTCTTGCGCGTGAGGAAGGCGGGCAGCTTCAGGCGATCACGCCAGGATTTTCCTCCGGCGTCGGCTTCGTGTTCTTCTTCCTCGTCGCCGGCCTTCGACTTCTTCATCGCAGGCTTGGCAGCGCCCGCCTTGGGAGCACCAGTCTTGGCAGCGCCCGTCTTCGGAGCACCCGCCGGCTTGACGTTGGCTTTTTTAGCAGTAGGCGGCTTCACGCGATCACCCAAATGGTTGTCTCATCATCCCCCTGGGTGCACTCGGCCGTCACGCGGCCGATGCTTTTTAGTTAGTCGTGGTCGCCACCCGGCCCGGGAACAGCGCCAGCCCGCGCAGCAAATCGAGCGCGCGGGTCAGCTGATAGTCCTGCTGTTCGGCCGGTTTTGTCTCCGCCGCCTTAGCCGGATCGACCGGCTTCTGGTCGGCCGGTCGCTTGTCCTGCTGGACGCCCTGGTCGGGCTTTTTCGGCGCCGCCTTGTCGGCCGGCGGAACCGTCGGATGGTCTCGCGGCTTCGCGCCCTCGGGCGCCTCGCCGTTCTCGAGCGCATTCCTGAAATCGGCCTCGCTGCGGCCCTTCGGTTGGTCGATGTTCTCGATCCGCGCCTGCTGGACAACAATGTCAGGCTGAATACCCTTGGCCTGGATCGAGTGCCCGGAAGGCGTGTAGTAGCGCGCCGTGGTCAGCCGCATGGCGCCATGTCCCGGCAGCGGCATGATCGTCTGCACCGAGCCCTTGCCGAACGACTTGGTGCCGAGAAGCACGGCGCGCCGATGGTCCTGCAGCGCGCCTGCGACGATTTCGGAGGCCGACGCCGAGCCGCCGTTGATCAGCACCACCATCGGCAAGCCGTTGGCGATGTCACCCGGCCGGGCATTGAAGCGCTGCGTATCCTCGGCCTTGCGCGAGCGGGTGGAGACGATTTCGCCCTTGTCCAGGAAGGCGTCGGCAACCGCCACCGCCTGATCCAGGAGCCCGCCCGGATTGTTGCGGAGATCGAGCACCACCCCTTGGATCTCCTTGCCGAGCTTCTTGTGCAACTCGGCCATTTCGGCCTTCAGGCCCTTGTCCGTCTGCTCGTTGAACGAGGTGATGCGGATGTAGGCGATCTTGTCCTCGACCTTCGAGCGTACCGAGGTGATCTTGATCACCGCGCGGGTCAGCGTCACGTCGAATGGCTTACCACCAGCGCGGACGATGGTCAGCTTGATGTCGCTGCCGATCTTGCCGCGCATCTTGTCGACCGCCTGGTTGAGGGTCATGCCCTGCACCGTCTCGCCGTCGAGATGGGTGATGATGTCTACCGGCTTGATTCCGGCGCGATGGGCGGGCGTGTCGTCGATCGGCGAAATCACCTTGACGTAGCCGCTCTCCATCGTCACCTGGATGCCGAGGCCGCCAAACTCGCCCTTCGTGTTGACCTGCATTTCGCGAAAGTTCTTGGCGTTGAGGTAAGCGGAATGAGGATCCAGCGCCGCCAGCATGCCGGTGATCGCGGCTTCGATCATCTCCTCGTCGGTCGGCTGCTCGACGTAGTCGGAGCGCACGCGCTCGAACACGTCGCCGAACAGGTTGAGGAGTCGGTACGTGTCGACGTCGTTCTTCTTCTTCGTCTCGGCCGACCACGCGACGCCCGGGACCATCAACGGCGACAACAAGAAGGCGACGGCGACCGCCGCCACGATCATACGAGGTTTCATGCTCGAACCTTACCTTTGCGCCGCCAGCCACGGCAGCGGGTTAATCGGCTGGCCGTTACGCCGGAGTTCGACGTAAAGGACCGGCCTGCGTGTGTCGGTGCGTCCCATGACGCCAACCGGTTCGCCGGCCACGACCCATTGGCCGATAGTACTATCAATCCGCGAGAGCCCTGCGAGAAGGCTATGATATCCCTCGCCGTGTTCGATGATCAAGAGTTCCCCGTAGCCGCGGAACTGACCGGCGTAGACGACGTTTCCCTCGTATGGCGCCACCACTTGCGCGCCGGGCGCGGTCTCCAGCGTCAGGCCCTTCTGGGTCAGGCCGGTCGACGACACCTCGCCGTAGCGCCCGAGAATTCGCCCGACCACCGGCGGCGGCAACTTGCCGCGTTGGCCGGTTATCGGCGCCCCGGTCAGCCCCGCCGGCAGGCCCTCGACGGTGGGTGCGGTTTCCGGCCGCGGCGATTCGTCCTTGCCGGGCTTCGGCGCCGCCGCGCGCGTGCGCTCGGCCAGCTGCTGGCGGCTCTTACGCACCCGGTCCAGAAGCTCTCGCAAATCCGTCGCCTGCGCCGCCAGCTCGTTCATCCGCCTCGCCGCCGCCCGCGCTTGCGCCAACGTGCGGTGCTTGAGCGCCGTCTGTTGGCCGAACAGCGCCGCCAGCCGCCGCCGCTCGGTCTCAAGGCCGAGAGTGACCTGGTCGAACTGCGCCTTCTTGGCCGCCACGTCGCGCCGCGCCGCCGCCAAGCTGTCGATGTCGTCGCGCAAGCGCAGCGCGCGCGCTTCGATCTCGGGCACCGCGGCGCGCAACAGGATCGCGCTACGCACCGTGTCGCTGGGCGGGATCGGCTGCGTCATCAGCGCCTCCGGCGGGTAGCGCGCCACCCGTTCGAGCGCCACCAGCACCTTCGCCAGTTGCCCGCGCCGCGCTTTCAGGCGGTCGAACTTGGCGTCCTCCTTGGCGCGCAGGTCGGCAAGGTCCTTCTCCACCTCGGCGGCGCGCCGCTCCTGTTCCTGGATGATGCTGGCGGCGGCGACCATATCGCGGCGGAGGCGCGCCAGCTCGTTATCGATCTCAATCGCCTTCTCCTTCAGCTGACGCGACTTCTGGCGCCCCTCGTCGATTGCCTTCTCCAGCGCCTTCAGCCGCTGGCCGGGGTTTTCATCGCCGGGCTTCTTGGTCTCCGCCGCCGCGACGATACCGGCGAACGCGACCGCCAGCAGTGCGGCGACGAAGCCTGTCGAAACGTGGGCGATAACGGGATTGGCGGTCATTGCGCGGCGGCGGTTGCCGCCTTCTTAGGCTCGATCAACGAGCGGCCGGTCATCTCGGCCGGCTGCTCGAGCCCCATCAGGCCGAGGACGGTCGGCGCCAGGTCCGACAGTCGACCGCTGCGCAGCCCTTTGACCCAGGCCGGCGCGTTGACCATCAGCACCGGCACCAGGTTCATCGTGTGTGCGGTGTGCGGCTGGTCGCCGGCCTCGTCGAGCATGCGCTCGCAGTTGCCGTGGTCGGAGGTGACGATCAGCACGCCGCCGGCCTTCGTCACCGCTTTTTCGAGGCGGCCGAGGCAGCGGTCGATGCACTCCGCCGCCTTGATCGCCGCCGCCAGGATACCGGTATGGCCGACCATATCGCCGTTGGCGTAGTTGACGACGATCAGATCGAAGCGCCCGCTCTCGATCGCCCGCACCAACTTGTCGGTGACCTCGTCGGCCGACATTTCCGGCTTCAGGTCGTAGGTAGCAACCTTCGGCGACGGCACCAGGATCCTCTCCTCGCCGGGGAAAACCTCTTCGCGGCCGCCGTTGAGGAAAAAAGTGACGTGGGCGTATTTCTCGGTCTCGGCGATTCGGAGTTGTTTGAGCCCGGCATCGGCGACCAGCTGGCCCAAGATGTTCGTCAGTTCCTCGCCCGGGAACAGCGCCGCGAAGTATTTATCGAGGGCTCCGGAGTATTCGACCATGCCGAGGCGCGCCGCCAGCTTGGGCATCTTCGGACGCGGGAACTCCTTGAACGCCGGGTCGGCAAGCGCGGTCAGGATCTGGCGCGCCCGGTCGGCGCGGAAATTCGCCATCAGCACGCCATCGCCGTCCGCCATGCCGGCGTAATCGCCGATCACCGCCGGCACCATGAACTCATCGTTGACGCCATGATCGTAGCTGGCCCGGATGGCGGCGAGCGCGTTGGGATGCTTTTCGCCTTCGGCCAACACCAGCACCCGCCACGCCATCTCGAGGCGCGGCCAGCGCTTGTCGCGGTCCATGGCGTAATAGCGTCCGCCGACCGTAGCGACGCGCACGCCTTCGGCGTTCTTGAGGTCGTCGAGCAGTTTCTTGACGTAGCCCTTGGCGCTTTTCGGCGGCGTGTCGCGGCCGTCGAGGAAGGCGTGGAGGGCGACCGGCACGCGCGCCTCGGCGACGATCCTGGCCAGCGCCGCCATGTGGTCCTGGTGCGAATGCACGCCGCCCGGCGAGACCAGCCCCATCAGGTGGCAGATGCCGCAGCTTTTCTTCAGCGCCGAGATGAAACTGCGGAGCGCCGGGTTCTTCGCCAGCGTGCCGCTTTTCACCGCCGCGTCGATGCGTGGCAGGTCCTGCATGATGATGCGCCCCGCGCCGATGTTCATGTGGCCGACCTCGGAGTTGCCCATCTGCCCGGCCGGCAACCCGACCTCCTCGGCCGACGCGTCGAGCCGTGCCATGGGCACGGTCGCTACCAGCCGGTTCCAGTTCGGCAGGTCAGCGAGCGCGATGGCGTTGTGGTCGCGTTCTTCGCGCTCGCCCCAGCCGTCGAGCACGCACAGCACCACGGGGCGCGGCGCGGATCGCGGGCGGACGATGGGATTTCCGGGCTTCGGCATCGGTTCACTATATAGGTGTCCGCGGGTTACCGACGATAGCGCCGGCTCCGATAAGAGAGTCTTAAGGCGGATTCCGTAGCCGGCCCGCCGCGACGATCGGCGGAAATGTGCGATTCCCCGCGCCGTTCAAAGACTTGTCCGCCGGCATGCTGAACGCGCCAAGTCCTCATCCGGCCCTCGAAACACACCCCGGAATTGCGAATCGGCGGTGGAGTCCGTCTTTATCCGTATTGACCGGGGGTTGAAGCCGGGGTTCGATTCCGTATCAGCGACCTTCCGGGACACCGCCAATCACGACACCCGGGGCGGCGATCCGCGGATGCC
Source organism: Rhodospirillales bacterium (assembly GCA_036393575.1). Classification (GTDB taxonomy): domain Bacteria; phylum Pseudomonadota; class Alphaproteobacteria; order Rhodospirillales; family Casp-alpha2; genus JACPJY01. The sequence goes on from DASWGT010000178.1 coordinate 33,810, forward strand.
GACATTTCCGCGTGCGCGACGCCCGCGCAACCAAGGGAGAGTTTCATCCATGCCATACTTGAAGGGAGCAACGGTCGGCCGCGCCGCCGCAACGGTCGCGTCGTTGCTGGCGCTGGCGTTGGCCGCGCCCGCCGCCGACGCCGCCAGCGCCGAGGCCGGCAAAACCAAGGCCGAGCCGTGCATGGCCTGCCACGGCGAGAACGGCGTCAGCGTCGCCGACGACATTCCGAACTTGGCCGGCCAGAAGGCCAAGTACATCGAGGCGCAACTCAAGGCATTCAAGGCCGGCAAGCGCAAGAACGACCTGATGAACGCCATCGCGCCGCAGCTTTCGGACGCCGATATCGCCGATCTGGCGGCGTTCTTCTCGGGGCTGGCGCCCACCGGCACAGAGAAATCGAAGATGTCGGCGAAGGTGGCGAAGACCAACGTCACCTTCCCCGAGGACTACAAGAAGACCTATACCCTCTATCACACCATCAACTTCCCCGACCGCAAGCAGGTACGCGACTACTTCGCCAACCCGGAAGTAATGGCGGCGGTCAAGGCCGGCAAGCCGGTCCCAAACGGCGGCATGGTGTTCGTCGAGGTGTATAGCGTGAAGTTGGAAGGCAACAAGCCGGTGACCGCCGCCGACGGCTTCTATGTGCGCGACAAGCTGACGCTGTACACGGCGATGGCGAAGGGCAGCGGCTGGGGCAAGGAGATCCCGGAAATCCTGCGCAACGGCGACTGGCACTATGCCGTATTCTCGGCCGACAAGAAGCGTCGCGACACCACCAATCAAGCGACCTGTCTCGCCTGCCACAAGCCACTCGACAAAGACGACTACCTGTTCACCATCAAGGAGATCAAGGCGAAGGTAAAGTGATCTAGGCGGCCGACGTGGCCGCGAAGGCCTATTGGCGATGATAAGGGTGGCCAGAGAGGATCGCTTGGGCACGGTAGATTTGCTCGGCCAGCATGGCACGCACCATCAGGTGCGGCCACGTCATCTGCCCGAGGCTGATCGTCAGCGCGGCCTTCCTGCGCACCATCTCGTCGAGGCCGTCGGCGCCGCCGATCAGGAAAACCAAATCGCGCACGCCGTCGTCGCGCCACCGGCCGAGCCTTTTGGCGAAGGCGACGCTTGAAAACGGCTTGCCGCGCTCGTCAAGAGCGACCACGACCGCGCCTTTCGGCGCTTCGGCCAGCAACAACTCGCCTTCCCGCCTGATCAGCGCCGGCGGCGGCAGCCTCTTCTTCTCTTCGACTTCCTTGAGCTCGAGGGGAAACGTGATGCGGCGGGCGAAGTGCTCGTAGAGCGAATGCTCGGGGCCGGCCTTCCAATGGCCGACGGCGGCGACTTTCAGTCGCATGGGGTTCCTCCCGGAATTTGCCGGTTGCGTCGCGGTCCCAGACGCGGGGCCGGCGCCGCGCGATCTTCTCTATTGCCGCCCAGCGCTTAAGCGGTTATGCCGCGCCTCATGGCGTCAGCCGCCTCGGACTTCGGACCTTTCCCCCACATCTTGTCGAGGTTGTAGAAGTCGCGGAACTCGGGGCGGAACAAATGCACGATCACATCGCCGGCGTCGATCAGCACCCAGTCGCAGGCGGGCACGCCTTCGGCGGCGACGCCTTTCAGGCCCTTGGCTTTCAGTTTTCGCTGGAGGTGGTCGGCCATGGTGCCGACCTGGCGTTGGGATCTGCCGTTGGCGATGACCATGAAATCGGCGATGTCGGTCTTGCCAGCGAGGTCGATGACGACAATGTCCTCAGCCTTGTCGTCGTCGAGGGATTTCTCCACCAGCTTGAGCAGCGCGGCCGTTGCCGGTGGATCAGTTCGCTCACGTGGTATGGGTGGCCTCCTTTCTTTCTAGCCGTTACGTTTCGCAACCCGGGCTTCGGCGGGCTTGTCGCCCCGGGCGCGAATCCTGGTTGCCGATTGGGCGTTCAAGGGCGTCATCAGGAACACCCACGCCGGCGGTCTCCTGTCGGCCAACTGGGCGGCCCGTTCGGCCTTCACCCGGCGTCGGGAGAACCGCCTGGCCGCCTTGGAAACCAGGGCCTTACCAGAATAGTTTGGCCGCGCGAAAACCGCAACCGGGACGGCGTGGAAGATTTCCATCCAGTCCTTCCAGCGCTCGATGTCGATCAGGTTGTCGGCTCCCATGATCCACACGAACCGGAAGCCCGGGTAGTGCTCGCGGAGCGCCGCCAGGGTATCGACCGTATAGCGGGTGCCAAGCACGCGCTCGATGTCGGTGACCCACAGCTTGCGGCCGCGGGCGATGGCGCGGGCGCGCCGGAGTCGCTCCTTCAGGGGCGCCATTTCCGCCTCGGGCTTCAGCGGGTTATGCGGCGACACCAGCCACCACACGTTGTCGAGGTCGAGCTTTTCCAGCGCCAGCCGGCTGATGTGCAGGTGCCCCTCGTGGGCGGGGTTGAAGGAGCCCCCGAGCAGGCCGATGCGGGGGCGCCTGCCGTGGCGTCGCGGCGGTCGTCTTCTCACTTAAGACCAGGCTCCCGCTCGCTCATGGCCGGCATTGGCCATCGCCACGGACCACGTATTTCATGCTGGTCAGCTGCTCGACACCGACCGGCCCGCGGGCGTGCAGCTTGCCGGTCGAGATGCCGATCTCGGCGCCCATGCCGAACTCGCCGCCGTCGGCGAACTGCGTCGAGGCGTTGACCAGCACGATGGCGCTGTCGACGTTCTTCAGGAATTTCTCCGCCGCCTCGGCGTTGCCGGTGATGATGCTGTCGGTGTGGTTGGAGCCGTGGCGGGCGATGTGGTCGATCGCCTCGTCGACACCGTCCACCACCTTCACGGCGATGATCGAGTCGAGATACTCGGTGTCCCAGTCGGCGGCGGTCGCCGGCTTGACGCGCGGATCGGCGGCGCGTACTTCGGGGTCGCCGCGCACCTCACAGCCGGCGGCGATCAGGTCGTCGAGGATCGGCTTCAGCATCCCCTTCACCGCGGCGCGGTCGATCAGCAGCTTCTCGGTGGCGCCGCAGATGCCGGTGCGGCGCATCTTGGCGTTGAGCACCACTTTCCTCGCCATCTCGGGATCGGCGTCTTTGTTGACGTAGGAATGGCAGTTGCCCTCCAGGTGCTTGAACAGCGGCACTCGGCTTTCGGCGCTGATGCGTTCGACTAGGGACTTGCCGCCGCGCGGCACGATGACGTCGATGAGCCCGGTCATGGTCAGCATTTCGCCGACGGCGGCGCGGTCGCGGGTCGGCACCAGTTGGATCGCCGCTTCCGGCAGCCCGGCCGCTTTCAGCCCCACGCTGAGCGACTCCATGATCGCCTGCGACGAATGGAAGCTTTCCGAGCCGCCGCGCAGGATCGCTGCGTTGCCGGCCTTCAGGCACAGCCCGCCGGCGTCGGCGGTGACGTTGGGCCGCGATTCGAAGATGACGCCGATGACGCCGAGCGGCACCCGGAGCCGCTGGATGTGGAGGCCGTTGGGGCGGTCCCACTCGGCGGCGATGGTGCCAACCGGATCGGGGAGCTCCGCGATCTCGTCGAGGCCCTTGGCGGTCGCCTCCAGGCGTTCATCCGTGAGCCGGAGCCTGTCCAGCATCGCCACCGTGAGTCCTTTTTTCTCGGCCGCCGCCATGTCCTTGGCGTTTTCGGACAGGATCTCGTTCTTGCGCCGCCTCAGGCTCGCCGCCGCCTCCCGGAGCGCCTTGTTCTTCGCCGCCGAAGGCGTGAGCGCCAGTGCCCGGGCCGCCTCCTTGGCGGCCTTGCCGATCCGGCGCATCAGGGCGCGGATCGCCTTGCTACTCTTGTTGCTGCCTCGCTTGCTGCCTTTGGCGGCCATGCTCGCCCCTCAATCCAGCACCAAGTCGTCGCGGTGGATCAACTCGTCGCGGCCACGGTAGCCGAGAAGGGCCTCGATTTCACTGGTTTTGTAGCCCTTGATGCGGCGCGCATCGTCGGCCGAGTAGGCCGATAGGCCGCGACCCAGCACGCGTCCGTCTGCAGTCTTGACGATCACCGCGTCGCCGCGCTGGAACGAGCCCTCGACGCCGACGACGCCCGCCGGCAGCAGGCTTTTGCCCGAGCGCAGCGCCTTCTCGGCACCGGCGTCCAACACTACCGCGCCGGCCGGCTTGAGTGCGCCGGCGATCCAGCGCTTGCGCGCCGCCTTCGGCGTGGCGGACGGCAGGAACCAGGTTGCGCGGGCGCCCTCCTCGATGCGCTTCAGCGGATACGGTGCTTTGCCGTCGGCGATCACCATGCGGCAGCCGTTGGCCAGGCACATCTTGGCCGCCGCCAGTTTGGTCGCCATGCCGCCGCGGCTGTCGCCGGACCGCACCCGCCCGGCCATCGCCTCGATCTCCGGCGTCACCGCCGTCACCTCGGGGATCGGCTTGGCATCGGGGTCGCGGTCCGGGTCGGCAGTGTAGAGCCCGTCGATGTCGCTGAGTAGCACCAGGGTATCGGCGCTGACCATGACGGCGACCCGCGCCGCCAACCGGTCGTTGTCGCCGAAGCGGATCTCGTCGGTGGCAACGGTGTCGTTTTCGTTGATCAGCGGCACCGCGCCGAGCCCGAGCAGCGCATTGAGCGTGTTGCGGGCGTTGATGTAGCGGCGGCGGTTCTCGGAGTCATCGAGGGTCAGCAGCACCTGCGCCACCGTGATGCCGTGCTGGCCGAGCACTTCCTGATAGGCATGGGCGAGGCGGACCATGCCGGTCGCCGCCGCCGCCTGGTTCTCGTCGAGGCGTAGCGCGCCCGCCGGCAGGTTCAAATGCCGACGGCCGACGGCGATGGCGCCCGAGGTGACGATGATCACCTCCTGGCCGCGGCCGCGCAGCCGCGATACATCCTCGGCCAGCGCTTCCAGCCAGGCGTGGTGGATGGTGCCCTTTTCTTGGTCAACCAGCAGCACGGTGCCGATCTTGACCACTACTCGGCGGCCGCTTTCGAGTTTTTTCCTGGCGGTCATGGCAGCGCCGCCTGTCCTTGATGTTCCGCTGCCTTTTCGCGGCGGACGACTTCCGCGAGTTCTACGGTCAGCGCCTTCAGCCCGTCACCGGAGACCGCGGACACCGCCGCCACATCGCGGCCCGAGGCCTTTTTCAGCTCGCGCCGCTTCTTGCGGACCGCGTCGGCGGTGAGCGCGTCCGTCTTGTTGAGCGCCACCAGCTCCGGCTTTTCGGCGAGGCCGGCGCCGTAGGCCTCGAGCTCGCGGCGAACGGTGCGGTAGGCAGCCGCCACGTCGTCCTCCGTGCCGTCGACCAGATGCACCAGTACCCGACAGCGCTCGACGTGGCCAAGGAAGCGGGTGCCGAGGCCGGCGCCCTCACTCGCGCCCTCGATCAGGCCGGGCAAATCCGCGAGCACGAATTCTCCGCCCGCCTCCGGGCCGCCGATGTGGACCACGCCGAGATTGGGATGGATGGTGGTGAAAGGATAGTCGCCGATCTTCGGGTGCGCGCGGCTGACCGCGGCCAGCAGTGTCGACTTGCCGGCGTTCGGCAGCCCAACCAGCCCGGCATCGGCGATCAATTTGAGCCGCAGCCACAGCCAACACTCCTCGCCCGGATGCCCGGTTCCATGCTGGCGCGGCGCCCGGTTGGTGGACGACTTGTAATGCGTATTGCCGAAGCCGCCGTCGCCGCCTTCGGCGATCACCACCCGCTGGCCGGGCCGGGTGATGTCGGCGATCAGTGTCTCTTTATCCTCGTCAAACACCTGGGTGCCGACCGGCACCTTGACGGTCACCGTCTTGCCCGAGGCGCCGGAGCGGTTCTGGCCCATGCCGTGGCCGCCGCGGCCGGCCTTGATGTGCTGCCGGTAACGGAAGTCAATCAGCGTGTTGAGCGCATCGGAGCCCTCGAACACGACATCGCCGCCGCGCCCGCCATCGCCGCCGTCGGGACCGCCGTACTCGATGAACTTCTCGCGCCGGAAGCCGACCGCGCCGGCACCGCCGTCGCCGCTTTTGACGAATATCTTTGCTTCGTCGAGGAACTTCATGATCAAAACTCAAAAAAGTCCTGCGTTGCGCGCGAATTTCCGGCACGAAAAAAGGGGAACGGTCGGCCATTCCCCTTGCGCGCGCGAACGGTTGGCCGACGTTCCTATGTCAGCTCGCCGGCTCCACCGCCACGAAGATCCTGCCCTTGGCCGCGTTGCGGAACGTCACCCGGCCGTGGGACTTGGCGAAAAGCGTGTGGTCCTTGCCGATGCCGACGTTGGCGCCGGCGTGGAACTTGGTGCCGCGCTGGCGCACCAGGATGTTGCCTGCCAGAACGGTTTCGCCGCCGAAGCGCTTGACGCCGAGCCTGCGGCCCCTACTGTCGCGGCCGTTGCGGGAGCTGCCGCCTGCCTTTTTATGTGCCATCTGTTTCGCTCCTTACGCCTTGCCCTTGCCTTTTTTGGAATCCCGGGTCGACTTCTTCTTGGACGCCGCCTTGGTCTTCGCCGGCGCCTTAGCTTGTTTCCTGGTCGTTTCCTTTTTCGACTTCGTCACCGGCTTGGCTTCTTTCGTCTCCGTGGCCACCGGCTTCGCCTGCTCCTTCTGCGGCGCCGCCTTGGCTTTTTCCTTCTTGTCCTTCTTCGCCACCAGCCTCGGCTCCCGCTTCGGCGTCGGCGTGAACTTGGGCGCGGTGCCGGTCGGGCTGACGTCGACGATGCGCAGCACCGTTTGGTGCTGGCGATGGCCGGCCTTGCGCCGGTAATTGTTGCGGCGCTTCTTCTTGAACACGATGATCTTGTCGGCGCGGTTGTGCGCCAGCACCTCGGCGAACACGGCAGCCTTGGCGATTGCGGGCCGGCCGAGCGTCGGCGCCTTGCCGTCGCCGCCAAGCATCAGCACGTCGGAAAGCTGGATCATGGTCCCCGGCTGGCCGGCGATCCTCTCAATGACGATCCTGTCGTCCTTGGCAACCCGGTACTGCTTGCCACCGGAGCGGATGACGGCGAACATGGAAACCTCTGGAACCGTTGATCAAAAGGGGCCGGACGTCGCGCGCCACGGCCC
>DASWGT010000179.1:0-27762 GCA_036393575.1 Rhodospirillales bacterium
AGGCCGGCCGACCTGCCCGTGGAGCGACCGGCCAAGTTCGAGCTGGTCATCAACCTGAAGGCCGCCAAAGCACTCGGGCTGACGATCCCGCAGTCCGTTCTTCTCCGGGCGACGGAGGTGATTCAGTGATGGACCGGCGGACGTTCATCGCGAGCATGGTTGGCGCCATCCTCTCCGCGCCGCTCGCCGCCGAGGCGCAGCAGGCAGGGAAGATCTACCGCGTCGGTTTTCTGTGGGACAGCCCGGCTGTGTTTCCGGATGCCATCGAAGCTTTCCGTCAAGGGCTTCGCAATCTGGGCTACGTGGAGGGTCGAAGCGTCGCCATCGAGTACAGGTGGGCAGAGGGGAAGCCAGAACGGATGCGTGAACTTGCGGAGGAACTTGTCCGGCTCAAGGTCGATGTCATTGTTGCACCGAGTTCCATCTACACTGGGGCGGCGAAGCGAGCGACCTCGACGATTCCCATCATATTCATGAGCCACGCGGACCCGCTCCGCACCGGCCACGTGGCGAGCCTCGGGCGGCCGGGCGGCAACATCACCGGGCTCACCATCATGATGACCGAGACAAACGTCAAAGGCCTGGAGCTGTTCAAGGAGGCTGTTCCCTGGCTCTCGCGCGTTGCCGTCGTCTGGGACCCGGCCACGCCGTCGCATGAACCGGGCCTGAAAGCCGTCGAGGTTGCGGGCCCATCAATGGGGCTCCGGATTCAATCGGTGGCCGTGCGCAGCGCGACGGAGTATGAGAGCGCATTTTCGGCCATTATCCGAGAACGCGCCGACGGGGTTCTGGTCCTTTCAACCCCCCTGTTCATTGCCGGGGCAAAGCGGCTCGCGGAACTCGCGATGACGCACAAACTGCCTTCGCTGTTTGGGCCAAAACATCACGTGGCGGCCGGGGGCCTCATGAGCTACTCGCCTGACCGCGCGGATTTATACCGCCGTGGCGCCACCTATGTTGACAAGATCCTCAAGGGCGCTAAGCCAAGCGACCTTCCCGTGGAGCGAGCCACCAAGTTCGAGCTCGTCATCAACCTCAAGACCGCCAAGGCGCTGGGGATCACGATCCCGCCCGCGCTCCTCGCCCGCGCCAACGAGGTGATCGAGTGAACGAGAGCGCGAGCCGCGTCGGCGAGGGGACGACGGCACGGGCCGGGCCACCGCCCCGGCGCGGCCGGCTATTCCACAAGTATGTCGCCCTGTTCATGGCGGTGGTGTCGGCGGCGCTACTCGCCAGCGGCCTGCTCCATATCTGGTTCTCCTATCGGGAGCACACGGACTCGCTGGTGCGCATTCAGCGCGAGCAGGCCGAGGCCGCCGCCGGCAAGATCGGGCGATTCATCGAGGAGATCGAAAACCAACTCGGCTGGACGACCCAGTTGCCGTGGTCGGCGGGGGCGCTCGAGCAGCGACGCTTCGACGCGCTCAGGCTTTTGCAGCAGGTGCCGGCGATCACCGAGCTCGCCCAGCTCGATGCGGCGGGTCGGGAGCAACTCCGCGTCTCACGCCTCGCCTTGGACGTGATCGGCAGCCAAGCCGACCTGTCGAAGGAACCGAAGTTCATCGATGCGATGGCGCACAAGGTATATTACGGACCGGTCTATTTCCGCCGCGAATCGGAGCCTTATATGACGCTGGCGCTCGCGGGCACGCGTCGCGACGCCGGCGTCAGCGTCGCGGAAGTGAACCTCAAATTCATCTGGGACGTCGTCTCGCAGATCAAGGTTGGCGAGCGGGGGCGGGCCTATGTGGTCGACAGGAATGGACGTTTGGTCGCCCACCCGGACATTAGTTTGGTGCTGCGCAACACAGACCTCTCGCGCCTGCCGCAGGTGTGGGCGGCGCGAGCCGACGGCGCCGCGACGGCGCCGCGGGAGGCGATGCAAGCCTTCGACGCGCTGGGGCACGCCGTCATCGCCACCCATGCGGCCATTCCGGCGCTCGGTTGGGCCGTGCTCGTCGAGTTGCCGCGGCAAGAGGCCCTGGCTCCGCTCTACGCGTTCTTAGTGCGCACTGGCTGGCTTCTTCTTCTCGGCCTCGGTATCGCCTTCCTGGCCGGCCTGCTCCTCGCCCGCCGGATGGTCGTGCCGATCGAGGCGCTCCGTGCCGGCGCCGCTGAAATCGGCGGCGGCGACCTCGGCCGGCGCATCATCGTCAAGACCGGCGACGAGCTGGAGGCCCTCGCCGACCAGTTCAACGACATGACCGGCCGGCTGCAACAGTCTTACGCGGACCTGGAACAGAAGGTCGAGGCGCGCACGCGCGAACTCGCGCGGTCGGTGGACGAATTGAAGGCTCTTGGCGAGGTGAGCCGCGCGGTCAATTCCACCTTGGACCTCGAAACGGTCCTCACCACGATTGTGGCACGGGCCGTCGAATTGTCGGGAACCGACGCCGGCGCGATTTACGTCCGCGATACGGGGGATGGCGACCTTCGATTGCGGGCGACCTACGGGATGGGCGAGGAACTCGTGAAGGCGCTCAGCGATGCCGGGAGCGGAGGACAGCAGACCTTGATCGGTCGGGCGGTCGCGAGCCGTGAAGCGGCGCAAGTCGCCGACATCACGGCGCACCCGGACTATCCTTTGCGCGAGATCATGGAGCGGGCGGGATTCAAGGCCTTGCTCGCGGTGCCGCTGCTCCGGGACAATGAAGCGGTGGGAGCGCTCGTCGTCCGGCGAAAGACGCCGGGGACGTTCGAGAGGAACACCGTCGAGCTGCTGCAAACGATGGGCATCCAATCGGCGCTGGCGATTTACAACGCGCGCCTGTTCCGCGAGATCGAGGAGAAAAGCCGCCAGCTCGCCATCGCGAGCCACCATAAGTCTCAGTTCCTCGCCAACATGAGCCACGAGCTGAGGACGCCCTTGAACGCCGTCCTCGGCTACACCGAGTTGATACTCGACAACATATACGGCGACACGCCAGAGAAGATGCGCCAGGTGCTCGAGCGCGTGGAAAGCAACGGCCGCCACCTTCTGGGTCTCATCAACGACGTTCTCGATCTGTCGAAGATCGAGGCCGGCCAGCTCTCGCTCTCGCTTGCCGACTATTCGCTGAAGGAAGTGGTGCAGGGCGCGCTCGCGGCCGTCGAGGCGCTTGCCGCCGAGAAACGGCTCGCGCTCAAGCTCGACCTGCCGCCCGACTTGCCGCCAGGACGGGGCGACGAGCGCCGCATCGCGCAGGTGCTGATCAATCTGCTCGGCAACGCGATCAAGTTTACCGATTCGGGGGAGGTCGGGGTGAGCGTGTCAGCGGCGAACGACACCTTCACTCTGGCGGTGCGCGACACCGGACCCGGCATCGCCGAGGCGGACCAACAGCGGATCTTCGAGGAGTTCCAGCAAGCCGACAACTCGGAGACCCGCAAGAAAGGCGGCACCGGACTCGGCCTCGCGATCGCCAGGCGGATCGTCGAGATGCACGGAGGGCGGATGTGGGTCGAGTCGAACCCGGGCATTGGATCGACCTTCTCGTTCAGCCTGCCGGTAACGGTCGAGCGACAGGAGGAGGCGGCATGAGCAAGCGCATCCTGGTGGTCGAGGACCAGTTGGACAACCGGCAGATCCTGCGCGATCTCCTGACCCACGCGGGCTACGATGTGATCGAGGCAGTCGACGGCGAGCAGGCGATCGCCTCCGCCGCGGCCCATCGCCCGGACCTGATCCTGATGGACATCCAGCTTCCCATCCTCGACGGTCACGAGGCGACGCGCCGCATCAAGGCCGATCCGGCGCTCAAGGCCATTCCGATCATCGTCGTCACCTCCTATGCCTTGAGCGGAGACGAGGAGAAGGCGCGGGCGGCGGGCGCCGACGGCTACGTCACCAAGCCCTACAGCCCGCGCCAGCTCCTCGCCAAGATCCGGGAGTTCCTGGGCTGAGCATTGCCATCGGGGGACAGGTTCCATGAGGGATCCGGCGCGTATCCTCATCGCCGACGATAGTCAAGATAATCGCGAGCTTTTGCGGGCGCGACTCGAGGCGCACGGCTACGAATTGCTACAGGCCGCCGACGGCGAGGAGGCGCTGGCCCAAGCCCAACAACATCTGCCGGACCTGATCCTGCTCGACGTGATGATGCCCAAGCTGGATGGCTTCGAGGTATGCCGCCGGCTCAAGGGCAACCAGAAGCTCCCGTATATACCGATCATTCTGGTGACCGCCAAGTCCGACTCCAAGGACATCGTCACCGGTCTCGACGCGGGCGGGGACGAATACCTGACCAAACCTATCGACCACGCGTCACTCGTCGCCCGCGTGCGGTCGATCCTTCGCACCAAGGCGCTGCACGACCAGGTACAGGCGCAGGCGGCCGAGCTTGCCGACTGGAACCGAACACTCGAGGAGCGGGTACGGTCGCAGCTTGCGCAAATCGAGGGGATGGATCGGCTAAAGCGTTTCCTAGCGCCACAGGTTGCTGAGCTGGTCAGCCGCGGCGACGACAGGCTCCTTCGGAGCCACCGCCGTGACATCGTCGCCGTTATGTGCGATCTGCGCGGCTTCACCGCCTTCGCCGAGACCGGAGAGCCCGAAGACGTGATCGCGCTTTTGCAGGACTATCACCAGCGGGTGGTGCCCATCGTCTTCCGGTACGAGGGGACGATCGAGCGATTCCTCGGCGACGGAGTGCTGGTGTTTTTCAACGACCCCTTCCCCTGCGACGATCCGGCGCAGCGAGCGGTGCGGATGGCCTCCGATATGCGTTCCGCCGTTCGCGAGATGGCGGAGGCGTGGCGGCGGCGCGGCCAGTCGATCGGCTTCGGCGTCGGGATTGCCCAGGGCTATGCGACCATCGGTCAGGTCGGATTCGAGGGTCGCGTGGAATACAGCGCGGTCGGCACCGTGATGAATCTCGCGGCGCGACTTTCGGACGAAGCGGCCGACGGGCAGATCCTTTTGAGCCCGCGGGTCGCCGCTGCGGTCGAGTCGATTGCCACGCTGAGCCCGACCCGAGAGCTCGTGCTCAAGGGCATCAGTCGGCCGATTCAAGCCTTCAATCTCGACGCCATGCGCGGGTAGCGAGGCGAGCGCGAACCACGTCATGACGCGCCAGCAGCGTTGCGAGCTCGTTCGCCGATGGCGCAAACACGTTCGGTTGGTTTCAAAATTTGCTATTTTTGGGTATTCGAGAAAGCCGCAAGTGGTCTCGCCGGTGGCCCCCGGCTAACTCGGTCGGCGCACCGTTGGGCGCCCGTCAACAGGAGATGCCCGAATCGGCCCGCTGTAATCCCCTATTTGTAATCCCCTATTATTATAATGGCCGGCGGTCCGTGGCGGCCCCTGGCAACCCCCGGCAACCGCCGGCCGGCCTGAAAAAAAAGGCGGACAAATCGCCGCCGGTACCTTAAATGAAAGCCAACCGCTAAGACGCCATGGTAGACGGCGGGCAGCCGTCTTCCCCTGGGAGGAACGCTTTACATGGACCTGAACGGCAAACGGCTCCTCGTCTGCAATTGCGAGGGGACCATGGCCATCGACGGCAAGGTGCTGGCCAAGGCCTGCCGGGCGGCGGCGCGCGGCGGTGGCAAATCGGCCGCGGCCGGCGACGAAGCCGACGAGCTTGCCGTCAACACACATCTGTGCCGGGCACAGCTCAACGAGTTCGAGCGCGTCGCGGGCAAGGCCGGGAAAGGCGGGCTGCTGGTCGCCTGCACCCAGGAGGCGCCGCTGTTCCTGGAGACCCTCGACGGCATGGGCGACAAGGCGCCGAACGCGCGGTTCACCAACATCCGCGAGCGCGCCGGCTGGTCGAAGGCGGCGACTGGAAGATCGCCAGCGGCGGCGAAGATGGCAGCGCTTCTCGCCGAGGCCGCGCTCGACATCCCCGACGCCCAGCAGGTGAGTATGATCTCCGGCGGCGTGCTGCTGGTGCTCGGCAACGACGACCGGGCCATCGAGGCGGCGAAGAAGGTGGCGAGCCGGCTCGACGTCACCGTGGTGCTCGAGAACACCAAGGGCCTGACGCCGCCGAAGCTGATGGACGTGCCGGTGTTCACCGGCACGGTGACGAAGGCCTCGGGGCACCTCGGCCAGTTCGAGGTGACGATCGAGAAATTCGCCCCGGCGACGCCGTCGTCGAAGGCGGCACTAAAGTTCGAGGACGATCCGAAGGCCGGCACCTCGGTGTGCGACCTGATCCTCGACTTGCGCGGCAGCCAGCCGCTGTTCCCGGCCCCCGACAAGCGCGACGGCTATTTCAACCCCGACCCCGGCAACCCGGCGCTGGTCACCGACGCGCTGCTTCGGCTCACCGACATGGTCGGCGAGTTCGACAAGCCCCGCTACGTCGACTACGACGCCAAGATATGCGCCTACTCGCGGAGCGGCATCGTCGGCTGCACGCGATGCATCGACAACTGCCCGACCGGCGCCATCACCCCCAATCCGGGGGAAGATCGCGTCACCATCGACGCCTTCATCTGCGCCGGCTGCGGGACGTGCGCCAGCGTCTGCCCGACCGGCGCCGCCAAATACGCGCTGCCGGCCGGCGACGCGCTCTATCAGCGCCTGCGCGTGCTGCTCGGCGCCTATGCCGCGGCCGGCGGCAAAAATCCGTCGCTGCTGGTCAACGACAACGGCTTCGGCGACGAGATGATCTCGACCATGGCACGGTCGGGCGGCGGGCTGCCGCTGAATGTGCTGCCGTTCACAGTCAACCAGACGACCCAGATCGGGCTCGAATTCCTGCTCTCGGCCGGCGCGTTCGGCGCCGAGCGGGTGCTGATCCTGGTGCCGCCGGCCAAGGCCGACGAGAAGGCCGGCCTCGAATCCGAACTGGCTTTGGCCGACGCCATCTTCGACGGCCTCGGCTACGGCACGGGCCGCGTCGAGATCGTCGACGAGACCGACCCCGAGGTGCTGGAGGCGAAGCTTTACGGGCTCAAGCCGAAGCCCGGGATGCCGGCCGGCGATTTCCTGCCGATGGGACGCAAACGCTCGGTGATGACGCTGGCACTCACCCACCTGCACGCCGCCGCGCTCAACAAAGTCGACGCGCTCGAGCTGCCGAAGGGGGCGCCGTTCGGCGCCGTCGAGGTCGACGTCAAGGGCTGCACGCTCTGCCTCGCCTGTGTCGGCGCCTGCCCGACCGGGGCGCTCAAGGACAACCCGGACAAGCCGCAGCTCAGCTTCGCCGAGAACGCCTGCGTGCAGTGCGGGCTGTGCAAGAACACCTGCCCGGAGAGCGTGATTTCGCTGGTGCCGCGCCTGAGCTTCCTCGAGGCGGCGCGGTCGCACCAGGTGGTCAAGGAGGAGGAGCCGTTCGAGTGCATCCGCTGCGGCAAGCCGTTCGGCACCAAGTCGTCGATCGAGAACATGGTCAGGAAGCTCGAAGGCCATCCGATGTTCAAGGACAAGGGCGGCGTCGAGCGGTTGAAGATGTGTGCCGATTGTCGGGTGGTCGTCATCGCCACCGAGGACAAGCACCCGCTGGCCTCCGGAATCGTCCCGAAGCCGCGCACCACCGACGATTACTTGCGCGAGCGCGAAGAATTGCGGCAGAAGGCGGCCAAGGACATGGCGGAAAAGGGCTTGTTGCCCAAGAGCGGCAACGGTGGCAAGGAGAGCGGATGACGGCGTTGAATTCCCGCAAGGTTTTTGGGGGCGACAAAGACCCGCCCCCCGGCTACCATTGGCGCGCGAATACCCGGCCGCGCCTCGATAAACGTGGCGGCGCGGGCGGTGGCCCTTGGCGAGGACAACGATGATCGACCCGTTCGGGCGGCATGTGACGTATCTCCGGGTTTCGGTGACGGACCGCTGCGACTTCCGCTGCGTCTACTGCATGTCCGAGCACATGACGTTCCTGCCGAAGGCCGAGGTGCTGACGCTGGAGGAGCTCGACCGGGTGTGCTCGGCGTTCGTCCGCAAGGGCGTGCGCAAGCTGCGGCTGACCGGCGGCGAGCCGCTGGTCCGGCGCAACATCATCAGCCTGTTCCAAGCCCTCGGCCGTCACTTGGAAACCGGCGACCTCGACGAGCTGACGCTGACCACCAACGGCAGCCAACTCGCCAAGTACGCGCCGGAGTTGGCGGCGTGCGGCGTCAAGCGCGTCAACGTCTCAGTCGACACGCTGGATGCCAACAAGTTTCGCAAGATCACCCGCTGGGGCGAGCTCGACAACGTGATGGCGGGCGTACGCGCCGCCCGCGACGCCGGGCTGGCGATCAAGATCAACACCGTCGCCTTGAAGGACGTCAACGAGCACGAATTCGACGACCTGATCCGCTGGTGCGGCGACGAAGGTTTCGACATGACGCTGATCGAGACCATGCCGATGGGCGACATCTCCTACGACCGCAACGACCAGTACCTGCCGCTATCGAAGGTTCGCAAGCGCCTCGAAGAGCGCTGGACCCTGACCGACATCGCCTACAAATCCGGCGGCCCGGCGCGCTACGTCGAGGTCAAGGAGACCGGCCGCAAGCTCGGCTTCATCACGCCGCTGACCCACAATTTTTGCGAAAGCTGCAACCGGGTGCGGCTGACCTGCACCGGCGCGCTCTATATGTGCCTCGGCCAGAACGACAAGGCGGATCTGCGCACGCCGCTGCGCGCGTCCGAGTCCGACCATTTGCTGGAGGCCGCCATCGACGAGGCCATCACCCGCAAGCCGAAGGGGCACGACTTCGTCATCGACCGCGACAACCGCGGCCCCGCTGTCGAACGCCACATGTCCGTCACCGGCGGCTGATCGGGCTTAAAAAAAGACGACACCATTTTCTTTGCCGCCGCCTTGCCGGCGGCGTTCGGTTTTTTTGCGCACGTCGTCGCCGTTGCGGCGTGCTTCGCCTACTTTTTCTTCGCCCGGCCGCTGCGGATCGGGCCGCTTTCCATCATCCGCACCGCCCGCTCCATTAGCTTGCTGGCCTCCACGAAATAGTCCTCGGTCAGCTTGCTCATGAAGTCGGTCTGAACCCCCATCGCCTCGGGCCAGTCGCGACAGCGGCACAACCGCGCGAAGGCGTCGACGTCGGCGCGCATGCGCTTGCCGACGAAGGCGTTGATCTCGTGGTTGGCGGCCACCATCTCGTCCATCATCGCGCGGTTGGCGGCCAGCGCGTCGCCGACGTCCGCAGGCGGCACAACCCCGGCGAACGGCGGCAAGCCCGCCGCCGCGGCCGAAGTCTTCTTCGCCTTCTTGGCGCCGGTTTCGACTTCTACGGTCTTGTTCATGGCATTCTCCTTCGCGTCCGGTTCAAGACGCATTGACCATTCGTCGCATATTAGCGGCCGCGCCGCAGGCCGCCATGACCCAGGTTAAATCGCTCCGTCATTCGATCAAAACGTAGCTTCCCGGTGCCTCGGCAAGGGTAGGATAGCCGGCCTTGTCGTTGCCGGTCGGGGGCGGCGGCGCCGGGGCAGCCGACCGATCGGCAAGCCAGGATTGCCACTCCGGCCACCATGAGCCGTCGTGAACTGGCGCCGTCGACTGCCAGGTGTCGGGGTCGACGTAGCGGTCGCTCTTGTCGTGGGTGGCCACCTGGTAGCTGCGCCCGGGATGGCCGGGCTCGCTGACGACGCCGGCGTTGTGGCCGCCCGACGTCAACAGAAAGGTTATGGCGACATCGGCCGGGATGTGGATCTTGTAGACCGAGCGCCAGGGCGCGATGTGGTCCTTCTGGGTGCCGATGACGAACATCGGCACGCGGATGTCGCTGAGCGAGATCGGCCTGCCCTCGACCGTGTAACGGCCGGCGGCCAGCTCGTTGTTGAGGAACAGCCGCCGCAGGTACTGCGAATGCATGCGATAGGGCATGCGCGTGGCGTCGGCGTTCCACGCCATGAGGTCGGTCATCGGCCGCCGCTCGCCCAGCAGATATTCCTGCACCATGCGCGACCACACCAGGTCGTTGGAGCGCAGCATCTGGAACGCGCCTGCCATCTGGCGGGTATCGAGGCCGCCGTGCTCCCACATCATATCCTCGAGCCAGGCGACGGCGCTCTCGTCGATGAACAGCATCAGCTCGCCGGCGTCGCTGAAATCGGTCTGGGCGGCGATCAACGTCATTGTCGCAAGACGGTCGTCGTTGTCGCGGGCCATCGCCGCCGCGGCGACGGCGAGCAGCGTGCCGCCCAGGCAATAGCCGGCGGCGTGGATGCGCTTTCCGGGCACGATGGCGGCAACCGCGTCGAGCGCCGCCATCACCCCCAGCTTGAGATAGTCCTCCATGTCGAGGTCGCGGTCGTCTTCGTCGGGGTTCTTCCACGACACCATGAACACGGTGTGGCCGCGTCCGACCAGATAGCGCACCAGCGAATTCTCGGGCGACAGGTCGAGGATGTAGTACTTCATGATCCATGCAGGGATGATCAGCACCGGCTCGGGGTGGGTTTGCGGCGTCGCCGGCACGTACTGGATGAGCTCCATCAGGCGGTTCCGATAGACCACCTTGCCCGGCGTCACCGCCACGTTGTGGCCGGGATGGAACTTCTCGCTGCCGACGGGCTTGCGCCCGGCGACGGCGCGCTCCCAGTCCTCGACGAAATTGACCGCGCCTTGGGCGAAGTTGGCGCCGCCGCTCTCCGTCATGCGTCGCAGGACCACCGGATTGGTGGCGACGAAGTTGCTGGGCGCGAACACGTCGAGGAGCTGGCGGGCGGCGAACGAGACCACCTGCTCGTGGTGGCGCGACACGCCGCGCACGTCGGTGGTGGCGTTGTGCCACCACTGCTGCGTCAGCAGGAACGACTGGTAGATCAGGTTGAACGGCCATTGCCGCCACTCCTCGGCGGTGAAGCGGCGGTCCTGGGGCAACGGAACGATGCACGGCCCGCATTGTTCGCCGCAGGCGAAGCGTTCGACGTAAAGACCGAGACGCACCAGCTTGCGCATCGCCTTCTGCACCAGCTCGGCCTGCTTGCCCGGCGACAGCAACAGGTGGCTGGTCCAATCGGCATAGGCCTGGGTGAACGTCGCCGGCGACAACCCGAGGGTCAGCCGGCCCTGCAGCGCGTGCGCCATGCGGTCGAGGACGCGCGGGTTGATGACGTCGGGGAGCGTCGGATCGCGCTCGCTCATCGGCGTACACGCGACCGCTTGCGGCCGAGGGGAAGCTTCCGGCGGGCCGGCGGCGGCGCGGCGCTTGCCGACTTGGCCGCGGCGCGTCGCCGCTTTGCGACGTAGCGGAGAAGCGCGGTTGTCCATGGTCGTTTCCTTTGCCCGATGATTATGCGTTGCCGCCGCCGGGCCAGGCATTGACCCGGGTCAAGGCGAGGACGAAAGAAAACCGAGCCTTTTAGGGGGCGCATCGGTTGCGTTCAGGCGGTATGCTGAGGGCCATGCGCTCGGCCCTTTCCATCGCCGCCGCCATCGGCCTTGCGGCGGCCGTTTGGTCCCCCGGTCCGGCCATCGCCAAGACCGTATTCCACGCCGTCTGCGGCAACCTGCAAGGTCAGCGGGTGGAAATGGACCCGGACGGCGTCAACAAGCGCGAGACGTGGAAACCTGAATTCTACCGCGCCGGCCCGCCGCCGAACGGCCAGGGGACGCTTGAGTTCATCTCCGAGGATTCGGATCGCGACCACGTCGGCATAAAGTGGGGCGGGCCGGCGCGGGCGCTGCCGGTCGTCTACAGGAGCGACAGCCAGATCAGCCTCGCCGACGTCGACGACAGCGGGGTGTGGATCTTCACGCTCTTCTACCGGGCCGGCAAGGTGATGGTGACCCGCCAGACCACCACCTCGGGCCCCGGCTCGGTCGGCGCGCTGTTGACCGGCGAGTGTCAGATCAAGCCCCAGTAGGCACCGCCGCCGGCCCCACCCCAAAGGGCGGTCCCTTGCGGCGCCGCTGGGGCCAGACCAAATACCAGTTCCGGCTTGCGGTTTCGGCGAAAAACGGGCAAACCATGGCCCGCCGACCGCGGCGCGCGGCCGGTTTAGCGCTGCCGGGGCCCGGACGCCCCGGCATTTGACTATCGGAGCCGACATTTCGATGACCGACCGCATCGCCAATCTGCGCAACATCGCCATCATCGCCCACGTCGATCACGGCAAGACGACGCTGGTCGACAAGCTGCTGCGCCAGTCCGGCACGCTCAAGGAGTTCGGCGAGGTGCAGGAGTGCGTGATGGACTCCAACGAGCTGGAGCGCGAGCGCGGCATTACGATCCTGGCCAAGAACACCGCCGTCGCCTGGCGCGACTGGCGCATCAACATCGTTGACACCCCTGGCCACGCCGATTTCGGCGGCGAGGTGGAGCGCGTGCTCTCCATGGTCGATTCGGTGTTGCTGTTGGTCGACGCGGTCGATGGCCCGATGCCGCAGACCCGCTTCGTCACCCGCAAGGCGCTGGCGCGCGGGCTGAAGCCGATCGTCGTCGTCAACAAGCTTGACCGCCCCAACGCCCGGCCCGACTGGGTGGTCGACCAGACCTTCGACCTATTCGACCGGCTGGGGGCCTCGGACGAGCAGATGGATTTCCCGGTCGTGTTCACGTCGGCCACCGAGGGCTGGGCATCGTTGAACTCGACCGAGCGTGGCGCCGACATGACGCCGTTGTTCCAGACCATCGTCGACAGGGTGCCGCCGCCGGACGTGGACCTCGAGGGCCCATTCCAGCTGCAGGTCAGCGCCCTCGAATACTCGAGCTATGTCGGCGTCATCGGCATCGGTCGCATCAAGCGCGGCCGCATCGAACGCAACTCCGAGGTGGTGGTGATCGGCGCCGACGGCGCCACCCGCACCGGCCGGGTGCTGCAGATCCTTGGCTTCCACGGCCTCGAGCGGATCGAGCGGCCGCAGGCCGCCGCCGGCGACATCATCGCCTTCACCGGCCTCGACGAGATCCACATCTCCGACACATTGTGCCACCCCGACGCGGTCGAGCCGCTGCCGGCGCTGGTCGTCGACGAGCCGACCATCACCATGAACTTTCTGGTCAACAACTCTCCGTTCGCCGGCCGCGAGGGTCGGTTCGTGACCAGCCGCAATTTGCGCGACCGGCTGGCCGAGGAGGTGCTGCACAACGTCGCCCTCAGGGTCGAGCCGACCGACGATCCGAACTGCTTCAAGGTGTCGGGGCGCGGCGAGCTGCATCTCGGCATCCTGGTCGAGACCATGCGCCGCGAGGGCTACGAGTTCGCCATCTCCAGGCCCGAGGTGATCCTGAAGACCGTCGACGGCGAGGTGCGCGAGCCGTGGGAGACGCTGACCCTCGACATCGAGGCCGCCCACCAGGGCGCGGTGATGGAGCTGTTGGGCGAGCGCCGCGGCGTGCTCAACGACGTCACGCCCGACAACCAGGGCCGGGTGCGTCTCGACGGCGTCATCCCGAGTCGCGGCCTGATCGGCTTCCAATCGCAGTTCATGACCGTCACCTCGGGCACCGGGCTCGCCTATCACACCTTCGACCACTACGGGGAGCGGGTGCAGGGCGCGCTCGCCGCCCGTGTGAACGGGGCGCTGGTGTCGATGGCCGACGGCAAGGCGGTGGCCTATGCCCTTTTCAACCTGCAGGAGCGCGGGGCTCTGTTCGTCGGTCACGGCGACAAGGTCTACGAGGGCATGATCGTCGGCATCAATTCGCGGCCCCAGGACTTGGCGGTCAACCCGATGAAGGGCCGCCAGCTCACCAACATCCGCGCCGCCGCCAACGACGAGAACATCATTCTGACGCCGCCGATCCCGTTGACGCTGGAATTCGCGCTCGGCTTCATCAACGACGACGAGCTGGTCGAGGTGACGCCGCGCTCGATCCGGGTGCGCAAGAAGCTGCTGCTTGAACACCAGCGCCGCAGGGCCTCACGCGTCGCGTGACGGCGCGGCAAGACCGGAGACCGCCTCGGTGTCCGACGACCGCCTGAAGGCCGACATCTGGATCATGGCCCACGTGCGGCAGTGCTCGTCGCTTGGCGTGTCGGCGATGGTGGTGCGCCACGGCGACGATCGCGGCGGCTCGTTGATGCTGAAGATCAATCGGCTTGAGAACGGCTGTCGGGTGCTGTCGCAGGCCGTCGACGAGGACGGCAACCGCGCCTGGCTCGCCGCCTTCAAGGGCACCACCGTGCCGGAGGCCGAGGCCGATGCCTACATTGCCCGCGCGATCGGGCGCGACCCGGACCTGTGGGTGGTCGAGATCGAGCACAAGGACGGCTGGCACCCGTTCGGCGGCAGGGAGATCTAGGCCGCTCCGCAAACGGGGCGGGCTTTCCCCGCCGGCGGTGATACAATCGCCGGCGCATGGAATTGATGCAGGATCAGACCCTCCGGATCGAGGACGTCTACGTGCCGGTGAAGCGTCGCAAGACGCTCGATCCGAAACGCGTTAAGGAAATCGCCGAGAGCATGCTGGAGGTCGGGCAGCGGACGCCGATCCTGGTGCGTCGCGATGGCGACGGTTTCGTTCTCGTCGAGGGCTTGCACCGGCTGGAAGCGTGCAAGGCGCTCGGCGATAAGACCATCGTCGGCCTGGTGGTGCAGGCCCGCCGGAGATAGGCCCGCGCTGTCAGCGCCGCGGCTTGTCGGCGCGGTGATGTGGTCCTTGAGCACCGCTATGCACTGTTTCCGTATCGCCATCGGTCAAGCCTGCTACTGCGTCGGGCCGAGCGTTCCGGGCAGGCCCGCGCCCTTGCTCAGCCCGCGCGCGTCGGCCGCAGCCTCGGCCAGCAGCCAGTCGCGGAAGGTGGCGATCTTGGGCCGTGCGGCTGTGGCCTTGGGACAGACGATCCAATAGGCGTAAGGCACCTTCAACGCCAGTTCGAACGGCCGCATCAAGCGCCCGGTCAGGAGGTCGTGGGCAGCGAGCGCAGTGCGCGCAAGCGCCACCCCCTGCCCGTCGACGGCAGCGTCGATGGCCAGGCTCGCCTGGTTGAACACCGGGCCGCGGTCGATGTCGAGGTCGGGGACGCCGGCGGCCTCCAGCCATTTCCGCCAGTCGCGGCGGTCGTCGAGGTGCAGCATAGTCACGCGATCGAGGTCGGCGGGCGACGATAGCCCGTCGACGCCGTCCAACAACCGCGGGCTGCACACTGGGAACAGCTCCTCCTCGCACAGTTGGGTCACCGTCAAGCCAGGCCAATTGCCGTCGCCGTGGCGAACCGCGAGGTCGATGTCCTCGCGGGCGAAATCCACGTGGTGGAGCGACGCGCTGATCCTGAGGTCGATCTTGGGATGGGCGGCGGCGAAGGCGCCGAGCCGATGCACCAGCCACTTGGCGGCGAAGTTGGGCGAAGTGGTGACGGTGAGCACGCCGAGGCTTTCTCGTTCGAGCAGCCTCTCGGTGCCGGCCGCCAGGCGGTCGAAGGCGTCGCGCACGATTTCCAGGTAGGCGCGTCCCGCCTCGGTGATCGCCAGCCGCTGACGCTCGCGCCGGAACAGCATCAGCCCGAGTGCCTCTTCCAACCCCTTCACCTGGTGGCTGACGGCGCCCTGGGTGACGCAAAGCTCCGCCGCCGCTTTGGTGAAGCTCTCGTGGCGGGCGGCGGCCTCGAATGCCTTGAGTGCATTCAGGGACGGCAGGCGGCGGCCCATGGGAATCCCCATATCATTAGAAAAACTAATAAATGCTAGAGAAATGATGCTTTGTCGGCAAGCTTATTTTGACGCTATTTGTGCGGTCTTATCCCGTCACCAGTGACGGAACCTAGGCAAGGAGACTAAAAAATGTTGAGGATCTCTGTGTATTCGTCCCGACCCGCTGCCGGTCTTGGCGAAACCGTCACCGCCCAGGCGCTGGCTGACCGCTGGCGCGGCTGGGCCCGGCAACTCGCAGCAACGCTCCGCCTGTGGCGGCAGCGTGCGCGTAGCCGCCGGGCCTTGGTCGGTCTCACCGACCGCGAGCTCACGGACATCGGCATCTGCCGCTACGATGCCAGATTCGAGAGCGCCAAGCCGTTCTGGCGGCCGTAGCCCACGCCATCGAACGTCGACGTTCTGGTCGCGCCGATGACGGCGACGCCGATTCGGCGCCGCCGATCCAGCGGCCGCCTGCAGGTCCCATCCCGCCCGTTGTGGCCATCCCATCTGCTATAAAGGTCGCCGGTCGGCCGTCCCTGAAGTGGGCACGGCGTCCGCTTGCAGGGTCTGGAAATGCCGGGAAACCTCGCCGATCTCAGCGCCACCGAATTGCTGCGCCTCTACCGAGCGCGCCAAGCATCGCCCGTGGAGGCGGTGCGCGACGTGCTCAAGCGCATCGAGGAACGCGACGGCCGGCTCAATGCTTTCCGCCTGGTCGACGGCGAGTGCGCGCTGGCCGACGCCCGCGCCTCGGAAGGTCGCTGGACGCGGGGAGCGCCGATGGGCTCCCTCGACGGGGTGCCGGTGTCGGTCAAGGACGTGCTCTTGACCAAGGGCTGGTCGACCCTGTGGGGGTCGAAGCTGACCCGACCCGACCAGCCGTGGGACGAGGACGCACCGGCAGTCGCCTGCTTGCGCGAGGCCGGCGCCGTACTGGTCGGCAAGACCAATACCTCGGAGTTCCATTGGAAGACCGTCACCGACAGCCCGCTTACCGGCATCACCCGCAACCCGTGGAACCCGGCGCTGACGCCGGGCGGCAGCTGCGGCGGCGCCGCTGTCGCCGTCGCCACCGGTATGGGCGCGCTGGCGGTCGGCACCGACGGCGGCGGCTCGATCCGCGTGCCGGCCGCCTTCACCGGTGTGTTCGGGATGAAGCCGACCTTCGGGCGAGTGGCGCAGTACCCGGCCGGCGCTTTCGGCACCATGGCGCACGTCGGCCCGTTCGCCCGCACCGTCGCCGACGCGGCGCTACTGCTCGGCGTCATCGCGCGCCCCGACGACCGCGACTCGTGGGCGCTACCCGCAGATAGTCGTGATTACGTGGATGGCCTCGGTGACGGCGTCCGCAGCCTCCGCCTCGCCTTCAGCCCCGACCTCGGGTTTGCCAAGGTCGACCCCGAGGTCGCCCGCGTCGTCGCCGACGCGGTCAAGGTATTTACCGAGGCCGGCGCCGTGGTCGAAGAGACTTCGCCCGGCTTCGCGGATACCCGGGCGACGTTCGAGACATTGGGATTTCCTGGCATCGCCGCCTCGGTGGCTCGGTTCTCGGAGGAGCAGAAGCAGCAGATGGACCCGGGGCTGGTGGCGGTCGCTAAGGAAGGCACGCGCGTCGGCATGATGAACTACATGGCCGCGCAACGGGCCCGCGACGCGCTGGCGCTGAATATGAGCCGCTTCCACCGCGCCTATGACCTGCTGCTGACGCCGACCGTGCCGATCGCCGCCTTCGCCACCGGCCAGGACGTGCCGGACCCGGCGCGGCAGAAGCGCTGGACGGAGTGGGCGCCGTTCTCGTATCCGTTCAATCTGACGCGCCAGCCGGCGGCGAGCCTGCCCTGCGGCTTCACCGCTGACGGCCGCCCGGTCGGGCTACAGGTGGTTGGGCCGCTCTACGCCGACGCGCTGGTACTGCGCGCGGCCCGTGCCTTCGAGCAGGCACGGCCGTTCCGGATGCCCGGCGCCGGCGCCTGACAGGGGCTCGGGACAGGCCGGCGTTCAGCCGTGGGCGGCTTCCGCGGCCGCCCGGCGGCGGGCGGCGAGGTTGCGGATGACGACGTAGAACACCGGCGTGAAGATCAGCCCGAACAAGGTGACGCCGATCATGCCGGAGAACACCGCCGTGCCGAGCGACTGGCGCATTTCCGCCCCAGCGCCGGTGGCGATCACCAGCGGCGTCACGCCGAGGATGAACGCGAACGACGTCATCAGGATCGGCCGCAAGCGGACGCGGGCGGCCGACACCACGGCGTCGAACAGCGGCTCGCCGGCGTCCTGGTTCTGCTTCGCGAACTCGACGATCAGAATGGCGTTCTTGGCCGCCAGCCCGACCAACACCACGAACGCGATCTGCGCCAGGATGTTGACGTCCATGCCGCGTAGCGTCAGGCCGGTGACCGCGGCCAGCAGGCACATGGGTACGATCAGGATCACGGCCAGCGGCAGCGACCAGCTCTCGTACTGCGCCGCCAGCAGCAGGAACACGAAGATCACCGCCGCGCCGAACACGATCAGCGCGGTATCGCCCGCCTGCTTCTCCTGGAAGGCGAGCTCGGTCCACTCGAAGCCGAGCCCTTCCGGCAGCCGTTCGGCAGCCAGCTTCTCCATCACCTGAAGGCCGTAGCCGCTCGAAAAGCCCGGCAGCGGCGCGCCGATCATCTCGGCCGCCGGGTAGAGGTTGTAGCGCGGGGTGCGATAGGGCCCGGTGATGTCCTTGAACGACGCCACCGAGCCGACCGGCACCATTTCCCCCTTCTTGTTCCGCGCCTTCAGATTCGAAATGGTGTCGATGTCCTGGCGGAATTTGCCGTCGGCCTGGGCGGTGACCCGGTACGTGCGCCCGAGTATGTTAAAGTCGTTGACGTAGACCGAGCCGAGGTAGATCGCCAGCACCTCGGTCAACTTGTCCTCGGAAACGCCGAGGATTTCGCTGCGCACCGGGTCGAGGTCAGCGTAAATCTTCGGGGTGCGGGTGTTGAACAGCGTGAACACGCGGCCCATTCCCGGCGTTTGGTTGGCCGCCGCGACCAAGTCGTTGGCCGCCGCCTCGAGCACGTCCAGGCCGCGCCCGCGTCGGTCCTGCACCATCATCTTGAAGCCGCCGGCATTGCCGATGCCACGCACCGGCGGCGGCACCACCGAGATGATGAAGGCGTCCTGGATGGCGCTGAGGCGCTGGTTTAGGAGCGCCTGCACCTGCGGCCCCTGGAGTCCCTTCCTGGCCCGCTCGCGGAACGGCTCGAGGGTGGAGAACACGACCGCCGAATTGGGGGCGTTGGTGAAGGTGCTGCCGTCGAGGCCGACGATCGGCACCGCGTGGGCGACGCCCGGGGTCTTCAGGATGATTTTCGTCGCCTCGCGCGCGACAGCGTCGGTGCGCGCCAGCGACGAGCCCGGCGGCAGCTGGATGACGTTGATCAGATAGCCCAAGTCCTGGGCCGGGATGAAGCCGGTCGGCGCGCGCGCGAACTGCCAGCCGGTGAGCCCGACCAGCCCGCCGTAGGCGATCAGCATGATGACGGTGGTGCGGATCAGGCGGCGCACCAGATCGCCGTAGTTGCCGGCGACCCAATCGAAGCCGCGGTTGAACCAGGCAAAGAACGCGTGCAACAGCCGTGTCAGGTTGTTGCCATCGCCAGCGTGAGCGGCATGTGGCTTGAACAGCAGCGCGCACAACGCGGGCGACAACGTCAGCGAGACCAGGAGCGAGATCACCGTCGAGGCGGCAATGGTGACCGCGAACTGGCGGAAAAACTGGCCGGGGATGCCTGGGAGGAAGGCGGCAGGCACGAATACCGCCGACAGCACCAGCGCAATGGCGACCAGGGCGCCGCCGACCTCGTCCATGGTCTTGTGCGCGGCTTCCCTGGGCGACATGCCGGCGCGCAGGTTGCGCTCGACGTTCTCCACCACGACGATGGCGTCGTCGACGACGATGCCGATCGCCAGCACCAGGCCGAACAGCGACAGGTTGTTGAGCGAGAAGCCGAACGCCGCCAACACCGCGAAGGTACCGATCAGCGACACCGGGATGGCGACGATGGGGATGATCGAGGCGCGCCACGTCTGCAAGAACAGGATCACCACGACGATGACCAGGAGCGCCGCCTCGAAGATTGTCACGATGACTTCTTTCACGGACTCCGAGATGAACTCGGTCGGGTTGTAGATGATGTCGTAGCGAAGCCCCGGGGGGAACGACTTGGAAAGCTCCGCCATGGTCTTCTTGAGCGCCGTCGCGGTAGCCAGCGCGTTCGAGCCGGGGCGCTGGAATATGCCCATCGGCACGGCGATGCGTTCATCCAAGTAACCGTTGCTGGTATAGTCCCTGGCGCCGAGCTCGACGCGCGCCACGTCGCTGAGCCGCGTCACCCGGCCGCTGTCGGACTTGACGACGATGCGCTCGAACTGCCCGACCTCGGTCAGCCGCCCCTTCGTCTCGACGCTGAGCTCGAAAGCGCCGGGCGCCGGCACCGGCGCCTGGCCGATCGCGCCCGACGCGACCTGGACGTTCGATGCCCGGAGCGCGGCGACCACGTCGCCGCCGGTCAGGTTGCGGGCGGCCAGCTTCTCGGGATCAAGCCAGATGCGCATGGAGTAGTCGCGGGCGCCGAAGATGGTGACGTTGCCGACACCGTCGATGCGCGCCAGTACGTCTTTGACGTTGAGCGTCGCGTAGTTCGAGATGTAGAGAGTATCCCGCGACCCGTCGGAGGAACTCAGATGAATGACCATCAGCATGTCAGGCGACTGCTTGGCGACGGTGACGCCGGTGCTGCGCACTTCTTCCGGCAGCCTCGGCTCGGCGATGGCGACGCGGTTCTGCACCAGCACCTGCGCCGTGTCCAGGTTGGTGCCGAGCGCGAACGTCACCGTGATCGTCAGCTTGCCGTCGCCGGTCGCCTGCGACGTCATGTAGAGCATGTTGTCTACGCCGTTGATCTCCTGCTCAAGTGGCGTCGCGACGGTCTTGCTGACGGTTTCGGCCGACGCGCCCGAGTATTGGGCGGTGACGGTGATGTTGGGCGGCGCGATCTCGGGATACTGCGCCACCGGCAGGGTGAAGAAGGCGACCGTGCCGATCAGCGTGATCAGGATCGAGACGACCGAGGCGAAAATCGGCCGGTCGATGAAGAAGTGCGAGATTTTCATTGCCTCGGCTTATTCTTCACGGCTTGGCGCCGCCGGCGGCCTGGATCTTGCCTTCCTGGGGCGTCACTTTGGCGCCGGGCCTGACGCGCATCAGGCCGTTGATGATGACGCGGTCGTTGGGATCAAGCCCGGCGCGGACGATCCGCAAGTCGCCATCGACGCGTGGCCCGAGGGTCACCGGCTTGACGCCGACGGTACCGTCGTCGGCGACGACGAAGACGACTTTCCGCGCCTGATCGGAGGCGATGGCCGAGTCCGGGACCAGGGCGACCCTTTGCGGCTTCGACACCGGAAGGCGGACGCGCCCGAATTGCCCCGGAGTGATGAACAGGTCGAGATTCGGGAACGAGGCGCGGACCCGGATCGTGCCCGAGGAGCGACTGAACACGTTATCGACGAAGTTGATGGTCCCTTGCCGCGTCCAATTCGTTTCGTCGGGAAGCTGCGCGAACACGGGGATCAGAACGTCCCGCGCCGACTTGATGTCGCCCACCTCGACCTTGCGCCGATAGGCGAGGGAATCGCCCTCGCTGACGTCGAAGGCGAACTCGATGGGATCGAGCGAGACGATGGTGGTGAGCAGCGTCGATGTGCCGCTGGCGCCGCCGACGACCAGGTTGCCGACGCTGACCTCGTTGCGGCTGACCCGGCCGGTGACCGGCGCCGTCAGCTGTGTGTAGGCGAGGTTGAGCTTGGCGTTGTTGACTGCCGCCTCGGCGATGTCGACGGAGGCCCGGGCCGATTTCACCTCGGCGACGCGTTGGTCGTAGGTGCTTTGCGCGGCAAAGCTCTTTTTCGCCAATTCCTTCGTGCGCTCGAGCTGCACCTTGGCCAGGTCCAACCTGGCGATGACATCGGCGAGCTGCGCTTTGACGGTCTGCAGCGCGATCTCGAACGGCTCCGGCTCGATGACGAACAGCAGGTCGCCCTCGGTGACCAGCTTGCCGTCCTCGAAATGGATCGATTTCAAATAGCCGCTGACCCGCGCCCGCACCTCGACGTACTCGGCGGCCTCGAACTGGCCAGTGAATTCCTTCCATTCGATGCGCTCGTCGATCAGCGGCTTGCTGACCGTCACCGGCGGCGGTCCGAATTGCGGCGCCGCCCGGTTGCCGCCGGCCGGCCACAGCAGATAGCCGAGGCCGAGCGCGGCAACCACCACCACGGCGACGGCGAGCGGCCGTCGGCCGGCGATTTTTCTGGCGAGGACGGCCATGGCGGCGCCTGCTTCCGGCGCGCCAACGGCCGGGCCTTCCGGGCGCTGCGGCCTTTTCTCTTTGTCGTCGGGCGATTTCATAAGCGGCGTGTTCCCTGGTGAGTACGAGGGTAATCAGGTCAAGTGTGCGGGATTCTTGGATGGCGTTTTATCGGGCCTTATATCACGGGGTCGCCCCGCGATGTCGAATCCCTTATGCCGTTCCATCGGTATGATCGGCTATGCACGCCTCGCATGGCTCATCCCGCGATTGGCCGGTGCCGCATTGCCGCTGCCATTGACAATTTCCCAAAAATGGTTTATATTCACTCATAGTTAATATTTATTCTCAATTACAGGGCCTATATGAGACTATTAGCTTATGAAACCGCTGGGAATTGCCAGCCGGGCGACCACTTCGGCGCCGCTGGGCGTGCGGAGTCGGCTGACGAATGCCTACATTTGATGACACTTTCCTTCGCCCTCGGCCGACGGTTTCACGCGCGGAGGCCAGGTTTTCCAAGGCATTCCGGGCAGCTGGCTAATGCGACGCCGTCGCCGCTGGCATCGGCCCGCCCGCTCCCGCCTTGCGGCTTGCGCCGGCAGGCGAAAACCGGCAAACCAGGGCCGCGCCCCTTGCCGATCCTGGGTGGCGGCCGGAGGAACCGACGCTCATGAAGTTCTCGACCATCGCCATCGTCGCCGCGCCGGCCGCGGTTGCCCGCGCGGCGCTGAAGCGGCTGAAGAGGCGCTTCAAGACGGTGTCGCCGGCGAAAGCCGATGTGGTCGTCGCCCTCGGCGGCGACGGCTTCATGCTGCAGTGCCTGCACCAGCTCCTGGACCATGGAAAGCCGATCTACGGCATGAACCGCGGCTCGATCGGCTTCCTGATGAACGCCTATGCCGAGAGGGGGCTGCTGGAGCGCCTCGAGAGGGCGCAGCCGGTGCGGGTGTATCCGCTGCGCATGACCGCCGTCGACACCCGCGGCAGGAAGCACCAGGCGCTGGCCTTCAACGAGGTATCGCTGCTGCGCGAGACCCGGCTGGCCGCAAAGCTGCGCATCGCCATCGACGGCGTCGAGCGCTTGCGCGAGTTGATCTGCGACGGCGCGCTGGTGTCGGCGCCGGCCGGCTCGACCGCCTATAACCTCTCAGCCGACGGGCCGATCATCCCGATCGGCACCGGGCTGATCGCGTTGACGCCGATCAGCGCATTCCGGCCGCGGCGCTGGCGCGGCGCGCTGTTGCCCGACACCGCCACCGTCCGTTTCAATGTCATCGAGCCGAAGGTACGCACCGTTTCGGCAACCGCCGACTATACCGAAGTCCGTGACGTCGCCCGCGTCTCCGTCCGCCGGGCGCGCGGAGTCTCCGCCACATTGCTGTTCGACCCAGAGCACGACCTCGAAGAACGCATCGTCAAGGAGCAGTTCCTGCCCTGAGGGCGGAAGCGGCCATGCCCCGAGACGCCAAAACGCCGCCGGCGCTGCCGGCGCTAACTCCCCTGCGCGCCGCCGGCATTCTCGCGACGCTGCTGTTCGGCGCCGTCGGCGGCATATTGTTCTTCAAGCTGACCATGCCGTTGCCGTGGATGATCGGGGCGATGGTGGTGACCACCGTCGCCGCGCTGGCGGGTGCGCCGTTGAAGGGCCCGGGTGGCATCCGGCCGCTGATGATCACCATCCTCGGCATCATGCTCGGCAGCGCGTTCACGTCCGACGCGCTGGCCCATGCCGGGCGCTGGTGGCCCAGCCTCGTCATCCTGATCGGGTTCATTGTCGTCGTTACCGCTGCGGTCGCCGCGTTCCTGGTCAAGGCCGGCAAGTTCGATCCGGTGAGCGCCTACTTCTCGGCCGCGCCCGGTGGCTTCGCCACCATGCTGGTGCTCGGCGGCGAGCTCGGCGGCGACGAGCGCCGAATTTCGCTGGTACACGCGGTGAGAATCCTGCTCACCGTGCTGATCATTGCCTTCTGGTTCCGGTTTTTCGAGGGCTACCGGCCGGGCAGCGTAGCGGCGCTCGGCAGCATCGCCGACATCGCCGGCCGCGATTTCCTGATCCTGGCGGTGTGCGCGATCGGCTATCCGATCGCCAAGCGGCTGAAGATCCCGGCGGCGCCGCTGATCGGGCCGATGGTTCTCAGCGCCGCTGTCCACATGGCCGGGATGACCGCCGCCAAGCCGCCAAGCGAGCTGGTGAACCTAGCGCAGATCGTGATTGGCACCAACGTCGGCTGCCGGTTCGTCGGCGTGCCCGTGCGCCACGTGTTCAAGACCATGTACCTCAGCATCGCGGTGACGTTGTTCATGGTGGCGCTGGCGGTGGTATTCGCTTATCTGCTCAACCGCCTTACCGGGTTCGGGTTCGAGGCGCTGTGGCTGGCGTTCTCGCCCGGCGGGTTGGCGGAGATGACGCTGATCAGCCTCGCCATGGGCATCGACACGGCGTTCGTGTCGACCCATCACTTGCTGCGCATGCTCTTCATGGTAACGGCGGCGCCGCTAGTATTCGCCTGGCTCAAGAAGCGTTTGCATTTGAAAAAGCCGCACCCGCCGAAGGAAAGCCACGAGGGCGTCGCCAACCCGGAACCGTAAAATGCGCGAACGGTTCAGCGGTGGTCGGCGCCGACGGCGGCGCCGACGGTGGCGAATCCATCGCGCCGCAGGCACTCGGCGAGCTCACGCTTGACGCGGGTGATGATCCCCGGGCCGTCGAACACCAGCGCCGTGTAGAGCTGCACCAGGGATGCGCCGGCGCGGATTTTGGCATAGGCCTGCGCGCCGGAGGCGACGCCGCCGACGCCGATCAGCGGCATCCGGCCGCGGGTCAGCCTGTAGAAGTCGGCGAGCACCCGGGTCGACGGCTCGAACAGCGGCTGGCCGCTCAGGCCGCCCTGTTCGCCCGCCTTGGAGTCGGTCAGCGTCGGCGGGCGGGCGACAGTGGTGTTGGTGGCGATGATACCGGCGAGGTTCTTGTCGACGGCGACGGCAGCAATGTCGCGCTTGTCGTCGTCGGTGAGGTCGGGCGCCACCTTGAGCAGCAACGGCGGGTTCGCGGGCGCCGCCTCGGCAAGCGCCGCCTGCACCGCGTCGAGAAGCGCCGAGAGCGCGTCCGGGCTTTGCAGGGCGCGCAGGCCCGGCGTGTTCGGCGACGATACGTTGACGACCAGATAGTCGGCGAGGCGGGCGAAAGCGCGCGCGCCGGCGGCGTAGTCGCGGGCGGCGTTGGCACTCGCGGCGTTCTTGCCGATATTGACGCCGACGGGGCCGGACCGCCGCACCAGGCGCCGGAGGTTGCGGGCGACGGCATCGGCGCCCAGGCTGTTGAAGCCGAGGCGGTTGATGACGGCGCGGTCGCGGGCGAGCCGGAACACCCGGGGCTTCGGATTGCCGGGCTGCGGCAGCGGCGTCACGGTGCCGGTCTCGACGAAGCCGAAGCCCTGGTCGAGCATGGCGCCCGCCACTTCGGCGTCCTTGTCAAAGCCGGCGGCGAGGCCGATCGGGTTGGCGAAGTCGAGGCTCCACAGGCGCTGGCGCAGGCTGGCGTCGTCATGGGCCGTTGGCGGCGGCACCAGGCGGCGCTTGAGGGCGAACACGGCGAGCCGGTGCGCGGCTTCCGGATCCAGGCAGCGCAGCGCCGGCCATATCAAGCGGTAAAGGCGGCTCACCGCCGCCCTCCCCCGCCACGATCGTCGGGCGGCGCCAGCGGCACGCCGGGCGGGAATAGATGTCCGCCGTCGGGCGCGAGCGGCAGCTCATCGATGCGCATCACCGTTGCCACCGGCAGCGGTCCGTGGAGATGCGGGAACAGATCGCCGCCGCGCGCCGGCTCCCACTTGAGCGCCTGGCCGAGCGCCCGGGCGTCGACGGTGAGCAGCACCAGGTCCCGCTGGCCGGCGCGGTGCTTGGCGGCGCTGGCGCGCAGTTGATCGGCGGTCGAGAAATGGATGAAGCCGTCGGCTACGTCCTGCGACGAGCCGCGGTAGACGCCCTCGGCTGCCGCCGCGCGCCATTCGGCACGCCGGCACATATGGTAGATCGACTGCGCGCGGTCGGGGGCCGATGGCATCGGACGCGTCACCATTCGAGCTTGTTGCCGCCGGTGAGCTTGAGTTCCTCGCCCGCGACAACCGAGACGGCGGGAGCATCGTCAGCAGGCGGCTGGCGGACCGCGTCGGACCAGCCGTCGCCGCCCAGGAAGTAGTCGCCGCCTGCGCCGAACACGAACACGCCCTCGTCGGTACCGGCACCGATTTCGGCCGGTTCGAGTTCGATTTCCGTGGCGGCGATGGTTTCGGCGCCGGTGTCCGCGTCATCGGCGTCCTCGTCTTCGGCATCGAGGATGGCGAGGCTCTTCGGGCCCTCGGTTTCGACGGGAATGGCATCGAGGTCGAGGGGCGAGTCGCCGTCGGATGCCGCGATTTTCGGCGCCGCGGTATCATCGGCCGGCCCGACGTCGTCCGCCGGTTTAGCATCTTCGATCGCCTCGACGAGATCGTCGGCGACATCGAGGATGGCGAGGCTTGCCGGGCCGACGTCTTCGGCGGGGATGGCGTCGAGGTCGAGGGGCGAGTCGCCGCCCGCCTCGCTGCCCGGTTCGTTGATCGCCGCGCCCTCGCCGTCCATCATGCCGATGACGCCGACTTGAAACAGCCGGCGCACGGCGGCGGCGGCGAGCTGTTCGCCATAAAGGGCGATGTCGTCGAGCTCGCCGTGGAAGAAGTCGCCCACGCCATCGCCGGTATCGGCGGCGCCGAACATCCACCGGCTGCGGTTGCCGACGAGTCCGTCCGCATGGTCGTCCGTAGCCACCGGCTCGCCGTTGAGATACAGCGCCATGCCGGCGGCACCCCAGGTGATCGTCGCCTGGTTCCATTCGGTGGCGCCAAAAACACCGCCTTCGGCAACGTGGACGACGGCGTCGGCGCCGATCACGAAACGCAACCGCCGGCTGGCGATGGAGAGCGCCATATGCGGGCCTGCGGCGTGCACCCCCTTGGCGGCGATGGTTCCCTGGCTGGTCGCGAAGGCACTGAACCATGCCGTCAGCGTGCCTTCGTCAGGCGCCAGATCGCGGGCGTGGGGGACCTCGATGTAATCGTCGATGCCGTCGAAGGTGTCGACGGTGTCGAAGGCTCCGCCGCCGACGCCGTCGGCGACGCCGTGCGAGCGTCCGTGGTGGTTTGCCATTTCGTCGCCGACCTTGCCGGGCAAAAGCTCGTCCAGCTTCCAATAGGCGACCGGCAGATAGGCATCGGGCGACGCGGCAACATCCGCTCCCGGTTGCGGCAATGGTTCCGGTGCGGCCTCGGCTTTAAACGCCGGCTCTGGTTGCGGCTCCGGCTCGATCGCGGGCTCGAGCATCGCTTCCGGTTCGGGCTCGGGTGCAATCGCCGGCTCTGGTTCCGGCTCGAAGTCCGGCAATTCCGAGACGGTGAGCGTCAGCACGCCGGTGGCGCTGGTGCCGTCGGCCGCCGTCGCGGCGACGCCAAGGGCGAGTTGATCGGGCGCGTCAGCCGGCAACGATAGGGTCAGCCCGGCGAGCGCCGCCAAGTCAAGGATCCAGGTACCGCCGCCCATGTCGGTACCGGCCGACAGCGTCGCGCCGGCGGGTACGCCGCCGATGGCGACGGAAATCGGCCCCGGCACGTCGTCCTCGCTGAGGCCGACGTCGATATCGAGGGCGATGGTCCTGTCGCCGCCGACGCCGGCATCGGCGGCGTTGGCGGCGTCGGCGGCGTCGACGGCATCGGCGACGACCGGCGCGGCGGCGGCTGTGACGTCGACCGGGGTCGCTATCGGCGCGGGCATCGCCGGCAGGCCGGCAACGGCTGTCGCTTCCGGGGGCGGCGTCGGCGCCGGGCCGAATGCTACCGTCAACCCGAAGGCGGTGGTCGTCAACGCCGCATCGCCGCCGGCGGCATCCCGCGCCACGGCGCTGACGGTAAGGGTGATGTTGCCGA
>DASWGT010000180.1:0-2800 GCA_036393575.1 Rhodospirillales bacterium
GCCTCGCTGGTGGTCGGCGTCACCGACGATCTGACCAAGCGCTTGAGTGCCGTCGACCTGGTGCGCGCCGGCTCGGCGGCGCTCGGCGGCAAGGGCGGAGGCGGCCGCCCCGACATGGCTCAGGCCGGCGGCCCCGACGGCGGCAACGGCCAGGCGGCGCTCGATGCCATCAAAACCAAGATTGTTGAAATTGAAACGCCGGTGGTGGCAGCCAGTACGCCATTCGGCATCGCGGTAGTCGATAAGAATAAAAAATAGGCCGCTTTCCTAGGATAAAGCCTATTTCACGTCCGCCGCCACGCGCATGCGTTGGATGCGGTCGGGGTCAGCCACGGCGCCGTTGCGGGCCTTATCGCCGCGCTTGATCTTGTTGACGAACTCCATGCCCTTCACGACCTTGCCCCACACCGTGTATTGACGGTCGAGGCTCGGCGCCGGGCCGAACATGATGAAGAACTGCGAATCCGCGCTGTTCGGATCCGATGTGCGGGCCATCGAGACGGTGCCGGCGACGTGCGGCTCGCTCGAGAACTCGGCCTTCAGCTTGCGCCCCGATCCGCCGGTGCCGTCGCCCTTCGGGTCGCCGGTCTGCGCCATGAAGCCCTCGATCACCCGGTGGAACGCGATGCCGTCGTAAAAACCCTTGCGCGCCAGCTCCTTGATCTGCTTGACGTGGTTGGGCGCCAGGTCCGGGCGCATCTCGATCACCACGCGGCCGTCCTTGAGGTCCAGATAAAGGGTGTTTTCCGGATCGGCGGCCGCGGCGGCGAAGGCGACGCCGAGCCAGACCAGCGATGCGGCCACGATCATCGATGCGAAACGGGTCATCGGTTCCTCCCGGTTGATGGACGGTGATTTATTAGCGGCTTAGGGCAGGCGACGCTATTTCTTTCGCGGCCCACCCTGGTAGCGCTGCGCCCGGCGGCGGATTGCCGCGTCGCGGTCCGGGTTCAAGGACTTCAGCGCCACCACGTAGAGCTTTTCCCGCTCTTCCTGGGTCAGGCCGTCGAACACGTGCGCCTTGGCGCGCTGCACGTTCAACGCCTGGGCGATCAGCGCCTGGCGCTCCGGCGTCAGGTTCGGCTTCTCGACGAACTCGCGCTCGGCCGCCGCGATCGAATCGGCGATCAGCTTGCGGGTCTCGGCCGAATCCCCGGTGAGGCCCGATGCATCGCCGGGGCCGTTTTCGGATGTGTCCCCCGGGGCGTTGCCGGGTGCCTTGGCGGCCGCGATGTCCTTGACCGCCTTCTTGATCGTGTTGCGCGCTTCGAGCGTCTTGCGGGCGTTCTTGTCCATGACGATGGAAAGAAGCGCCTCCGATAACAGTTTCCCGATCATCGCCGATATACCTGTGGGCGGCGGCCGAAGGCCCCGCGAACCCCTGTTTGCCGTCATTCTAGCCTGCGCCCGTGGGCGCGGCCAACCGGCTCCAAGGTAGGCGGTAAATGTTTAAAAATTGTTTCATTCCGAGCCCCGCGGCCGGCCTCGTCCCGGGCCCCGTTCCAGATGGGGGACGGCCGATATGCCTATGATCATTGGCAAAATCCGGCGCCGTGCGTATGGTTGGGGCGTCATGCGACGCAACCGCAACGCCAAGATCATCGCCACGCTCGGTCCCAGCAGCTCGACCGAGGACAGCATCGGTGCCCTGTTCGAGGCCGGCGCCGACGTGTTCCGCCTCAATTTCAGCCACGGCACCCAGGAGGACCACAAGCGCCGCTTCGACATCATCCGCGGCCTGGAAAAGAAATTCGGTCGCCCGATCGGCATTCTCTTGGACCTGCAGGGGCCGAAGCTGCGCGTCGGCTCGTTCAAGGGCGGCAAGGTCGAGTTGAAGGCCGGGCAGAAGTACCGCTTCGACCTCAAGGGCGCCGACGGCGACGAAAAACGGGCGCCGCTGCCGCACCCGGAGATCTTCAAGGCGCTGAAGCCGGGAACGCACCTGCTGGTCGACGACGGCCGCATCCGGCTGAGGGTCACCGATTGCGGGCCGGACTTCGCCGACACCGAGGTGTTGACCGGCGGCCCGCTCTCCAACCACAAGGGCGTCAACGTGCCGAGCGCGGTGCTGGATTTGTCGTCGATGACCGACAAGGATCGGGTGGACCTGCGCTACGGGCTCGAGCTCGGGGTCGACTGGGTGGCGCTCAGTTTCGTGCAGCGGCCGGAGGACATCGCGACGGCGCGCAAGATCATCGCCGGCCGCGCCGGCGTCATGACCAAGCTCGAGAAGCCGGCGGCCATGGACCACCTGGACGAGATCGTCACGCTGTCGGATTCGGTGATGGTGGCCAGGGGCGACCTCGGCGTCGAGGTGCCGCCCGAGGAAGTGCCGGCGCTGCAGAAGCGCATCATCTTCGCCTGCCGGCGGGCCGGCAAGCCGGTGATCGTCGCCACCCAGATGCTGGACTCGATGGTCAATTCGCCGACCCCGACGCGGGCCGAGGCCTCCGACGTGGCGACCGCCATCTACGACAGCGCCGACGCGGTGATGCTGTCAGCGGAATCGGCAGTCGGTAAATACCCGGTCGAGGCGGTGACCATGATGAGCCGCATCATCCAGCAGGTGGAGAAGGACCCGCATTACCGCAAGATGATGGATGCCTACCGCTACGCCCCCGAGGCGACGGCGCCGGACGCCATCACGGCGGCCGCCCGCCAGGTGGCGCAGACGATCTCGGCGGTCGCCATCGTCACCTTCAGCTCGACCGGCTCGACGACTCTGCGCTGCGCGCGCGAGCGGCCGAACGTGCCGGTGCTCGGCCTGACGCCGCGCGCCGCCACGGCGCGCAAACTGGCG
>DASWGT010000181.1:0-24806 GCA_036393575.1 Rhodospirillales bacterium
TGGTGATGCCGGGCGACAACATCTCGATGGAAGTCGAGTTGATCTCGCCGATCGCCATGGACCAGGGGCTGCGCTTCGCCATCCGCGAGGGCGGCCGCACCGTCGGCGCCGGCGTCGTCGCCTCGATCGTAAAGTAGGGAAACAACACCGCCGGTCCGGCAACGAACCGGCGGTTTTTATGGGACAACGGTCATGGACCAGCAAAGCATCCGCATTCGGCTGAAGGCATTCGACCATCGAGTGCTCGATCAGTCGGCGCGCGAGATCGTCAATACCGCACAGCGAACTGGCGCCAGGGTCCGCGGTCCCATCCCGTTGCCGACCCGGATCGAGCGGTTCACGGTGCTGCGCTCGCCGCACATCGACAAGAAATCGCGGGAACAGTTCGAAATCCGCACCCACAAGCGGGTACTGGACATCGTCGAGCCGACACAACAGACCGTGGACGCGCTGATGAAGCTCGACCTGGCGGCCGGCGTCGACGTGGAAATCAAGCTCTAAGGCGGGCACGGGTGAAGTCGAAGGAACGATAACGTCATGCGAACCGGATTGATCGCACGCAAGGTCGGAATGACGCGCCTGTTCGACGAGGACGGGCGGCATGTGCCGGTGACCGTGCTCGAGGTCGGCGACTGTCAGGTGGTCGCCAAGAAAACCGTCGAGCGCGACGGTTACAACGCGCTGCAGCTGGGCATCGACACCATCCGCAAGGTCAAGAACGTCTCCAAGGCGATGCGCGGCCATTTCACCAAAGCCAAGGTCGAGCCGCGCCGCAGGCTGGCCGAGTTCCGGGTCGCCGAGGACGCGCTGGTCGACGTTGGCACCGAACTGTCGGCAGCGCATTTCATCACCGGCCAGTTCGTAGACGTCACCGGCACGTCCATCGGCAAAGGTTTCGCCGGCGTCATGAAACGCCATAACTTCAAGGGCTTGCGCGCCAGCCACGGGGTCTCGGTCTCGCACCGCTCGCACGGCTCGACCGGCAACCGCCAGGACCCGGGCCGCGTGTTCAAGGGCAAGAAGATGGCCGGCCACCTGGGCAACGCCCGCATCACCGTGCAGAACCTGAAGGTCGTCGGCACCGACGCCGAGCGCGGGCTGATCCTGATCAGGGGCGCGGTGCCGGGACCCATCGGCATCTACGTCCGCGTCGCCGACGCGGTGAAGAAGCCGCGGCCGAAGGACGCGCCATATCCGTGCGCGTTCAAGGGCCAGCATGCCGCCGAGGCCGCTCCCCAGGCGCCCGCCGAGGCCGCCGCGGCGGCGCCGGCGCCGCAGGCCGTCGCGCCCGAGGCCAAGGGCAAAGACGTGCCGGCGGCGGACAAGAAGGAATAAACGGCAATGCAGTGCGACGTCATCAACCTCGCCAACAAGAAGACCGGCACCATCGAGCTGGACGACGGCATCTTCGGCATCGCCGTGCGGCCAGACATCCTGCAACGCGCCGTGCAATGGCAGCTGGCAAAGCGCCGCGCCGGCACCGCCAAGACCAAGGAGCGCGGCGAGGTGCAGGCCACCACAAAGAAGCCGTTCAAACAGAAGGGCACCGGCCGCGCCCGCCAAGGCTCGCGGGTGGCGCCACAGATGCGCGGCGGCGGCACCGTGTTCGGCCCGCGCGTGCGCTCATTCGCGCAAGGGTTGCCGAAAAAGATCCGCAAGCTGGCCCTAAAGACGGCGCTCAGCGCCAAGCGCGCCGAGGGCAAGCTGGTGGTGCTCGACGAGGCCAAGCTGGGCAAGGCCAAGACGTCGGAGCTGGCAAAACAGCTCAAGAAGCTGAACTGGGGCCGGACGCTGGTCATCGACGGCACCAAGGTCGACGCCAATTTCGTCCGCGCCGCCACCAACCTCGGCAGCATCGACGTGCTGCCAAGCCAGGGTGCCAACGTTTACGACATCCTGCGCCGCGACACCCTAGTGCTGACCAAAGACGGCGTGCAAAGGTTGGTGGAGCGTCTGAAATGACCCGCTACAGCCCCCACAACTCGAAACCGAGCAAGGAACGGATGTTCGAATTGGTCCGCTCGCCGGTGATCACGGAAAAGGCGACGCTGATCAGCGAGCACAATCAGGTCACCTTCCGGGTACCCCTGGACGCCAACAAGTTCGAGATCAAGGCGGCGGTCGAGACGCTGTTCAAGGTCAAGGTGACGGCGGTCAACACGTTGCGCCGGATGGGCAAGCTCAAGGCCTTCCGCAACACCCTCGGCCGCCAGAAGGAGTCCAAGAAAGCCATAGTGACTTTGGCCAAGGGCCAGTCGATCGATGTGATGACGGGCATTTAAGGGAATTTCAAGACCATGCCATTGAAAACCTACAATCCGACCACGCCAGGCCGCCGCGGCATGGTTGACATCGACCGTTCGGGACTGTGGAAGGGAAAACCCGAAAAGGAGCTGACCGAGGGCCTGCGCGGCACCGGCGGCCGCAATCAGCACGGCCACATTACCGCCCGCCGGCGCGGCGGCGGCCACAAGCGCCGCTACCGGATGGTCGATTTCAAGCGCCGCAAGGTCGACGTCGAGGCAACGGTCGAGCGGCTGGAATACGATCCTAATCGGAGCGCGTTCATCGCGCTGGTAAAGTACGCCGACGGCGAGATTTCCTACATCCTGGCGCCGCAACGGCTACGGCCCGGCGACAAGGTGGTGTCCGGCGACAACGTTGACATCAAGCCGGGCAATGCCATGCCGATGCAGAACATCCCAGTCGGCACCATCATCCACAACATCGAGATCAAGGTCGGCGGCGGCGGCCAGATCGCCCGCTCGGCCGGCACCTACGCCCAGCTGATCGGCAAGGACCAGGGTTACGCGCAGTTGCGGTTGAGCTCCGGCGAGATCCGGATGGTGCGCACCGAATGCATGGCCACCATCGGTGCGGTCTCCAATCCCGATCAGCAGAACATCAAGGTCGGCAAGGCCGGCCGGCAGCGCTGGATGGGCTGGCGGCCGTCGGTGCGCGGCGTCGCCATGAACCCGGTCGACCACCCGCACGGCGGCGGCGAGGGCAAGACCAGCGGCGGCCGCCACCCGGTGACCCCGTGGGGCAAGTGCACCAAGGGCATGAAGACTCGCAAAAACAAGAAGACGGACCGCCTGATCATGCGGCGCCGTCACGCGAAGTAAGAAGTAACAGGAGACATACCCCGTGCCCCGTTCGATCTGGAAAGGCCCTTTCGTCGACGGCTACCTTCTCAAGAAGGCCGAGCAGGTGCGCGCGTCCGGGCGCAACGACATCATCCGCACCTGGTCGCGCCGCTCAACAATCCTGCCGCAGTTCGTCGGCCTGACGTTCGGGGTATACAACGGTCACAAGTTCATCCCGGTGATGGTGACCGAGGAAATGATCGGCCACAAACTGGGTGAATTCTCGCCGACCCGGGTGTTCTATGGCCATTCCGCCGACAAGAAGGCGACCACCGTGACGGCGGTAGGCGCGCCGTCGACGCCAGGTGCACCGTCGGCGCCGGGGTCGGCGCCTGGGGCCGCGCCGGCGGCGGCGAAGGAGTAGACGATGGGCAAGAAATCGGTCGGACGTAAGTTGCAGGACAATGAGGCGATGGCCGTGTCCAGGCACCTGCGTACCAGCCCTCGGAAACTGAACCTGCTGGCGCAGCTGATCCGCGGCAAGGACTGCGAGAAGGCCTTGGCCGAGCTCGAGTTCTCGAAGCGGCGCGTCGCCGCCGATGTGCGTAAACTGCTGGAGAGCGCCATCGCCAACGCCGAAAACAACCATCAACTCGACGTCGATCACCTGTACGTCAAGGAAGCGACGGTCGGCAAAAGCATCGTCATGAAGCGCTGGCGGCCGCGGGCGCGCGGCCGGGTCGGCCCTATTCGTAAGTTTTTCAGCAACATGCGTGTGGTCGTTTGCGAGCGCAAGGAGACAGCGTAATGGGTCAGAAGGTCAATCCGATCGGCCTGCGTCTGGGAATCAACCGCACCTGGGATTCGCGCTGGTTTGCCGACGCCAACTACGCCGACCTGCTGCATGAGGACCTGGAGATCAGGAATTTCCTGGTCAAGCGGTTGGCGCAGGCAGGCGTGTCGCGGGTCATCATCGAACGGCCGGCCAAGAAGGCGCGAGTCACCATCCATACCGCGCGGCCGGGTGTGGTGATCGGCAAGAAGGGCGCCGACATCGAAAAGCTGCGCCGCGAGATTTCCAAGATGACCGGCTCCGAGGCTCACCTAAACATCGTCGAAATCCGCAAGCCCGAAATCGAGGCGCAACTGGTGGCCGAGAACGTCGCTCAGCAGATGGAGCGCCGGGTGTCGATCCGTCGCGCCATGAAGCGCGCCGTGCAGTCGGCGCTCAGACTCGGCGCCGAGGGCATCCGCATCAATTGCGCCGGGCGGCTGGGCGGCGCCGAGATCGCCCGTACCCAGTGGTACCGCGAAGGCCGGGTGCCGCTGCACACGCTGCGCGCCAATGTCGATTACGGCGTCGCGGTCGCCAACACCGCCTACGGCACCTGCGGCGTCAAGGTGTGGATCTACAAGGGCGAAATACTGGCCCACGACCCAATGGCTGTCGACAAGCAGGCCATCGAACAGCAACCGCAACGATAAGGCGCGGCAACGGAATAACGCGAAGAGATATCGACCATGCTTCAGCCGATAGCGTCGAAATACCGGAAGGCCCACAAGGGTCGCATCCATGGCAAGGCGACCAGCGCCAATTCGCTGACGTTCGGCGCCTATGGCCTGAAGGCGATGCAGCCCGAGCGCCTGACGGCGCGCCAGATCGAAGCGGCGCGGCGGGCCATGACGCGCCACATGAAGCGCACCGGGCGGGTGTGGATTCGCGTCTTCCCGGACGTGCCGGTGTCGAAGAAGCCGGCCGAGGTGCGCCAGGGCAAGGGCAAGGGCACGCCGGAATTTTGGGTGTGCCGGGTGAAGCCGGGCCGCATCCTGTTTGAAATGGACGGCGTCACCGCCGACACCGCCCGCGAGGCGTTCGCGTTGGCGGCGGCGAAACTGCCGATCAAGACGCGCTTCGTGGCGCGGCTGGGCCAGGAGGCGTAGGCCATGAAAGTCGCGGACGTGCGCGCCAAGAGCGACGACGAGCTGAAGGAACAGCTGATGGACCTGCGCAAGGAAGCCTTCAACCTGCGTTTTCAGGCGGCGAGCGGGCAGCTGGAGAATACAGCGCGGGTGCGCCAGGTGCGGCGCGACATCGCCCGCATCAAGACCGTATTGACCGAGCGCCACCGCGCTCAGGTCGCGGCGTCGTAAGGAGAGCGAGGAATATGCCAAAACGCGTGCTGCATGGCGTCGTCGTCAGCGACAAGATGGACAAGACTATCACGGTGATGGTCGAGCGCCGGGTCATCCATCCGGTCTACAAGAAATTCATCGTGCGCTCCAAGAAGTACGCCGCCCACGACGAGCACAACAAGTACAAGATCGGCGATGCCGTGAGCATCCGCGAATGCCGCCCGCGCTCCAAACGCAAGCGTTGGGAGGTCGTCGCCGAGGGCGCGTAAGGCGCTGCCGGCGAAGGAAATGGACGAAAGACGATGATCCAGGTCGAAACGAATCTCACCGTGGCCGACAATTCGGGCGCCCGTTCTGTCCGCTGCATCAAGGTGCTGGGCGGCTCGGGCCGCAAGTACGCCTATGTCGGCGACGTCATCGTCGTCTCGGTCAAGGACGCTATCCCGCGCGGCCGGGTAAAGAAGGGCGAGGTGTTGCGCGCCGTCGTCGTGCGCACCGCCAAGGACATCCGGCGGCCGGATGGCACCACCATCCGGTTCGATTCCAACGCCGCGGTGCTGATCGACAAACAAGGCGAACCGATCGGCACCCGCATCTTCGGCCCGGTGACGCGCGAACTGCGGGCGAAGAAATACATGAAGATCATTTCGCTGGCGCCCGAGGTCTTGTGATGGCGACGAAATTGAAAATCAGGAAGGGCGACCGGGTGATCGTGACCACCGGCCGGGACAAGGGCAAAACCGGCGAGGTGCTGCGGATCCTGCGCAAACAGAACCGGGCGCTTGTCCAGGGCGTCAACATGGTCAAGCGCCACCAGCGGCCGACCCAGGCCTCCGGGGGCGGAATCGTCGAGAAGGAATCGACGATCCATATCTCGAACCTGGCGCACATCGATCCCAAGGATCAGAAGCCGACGCGCATCGGATTCAAGGTCCTCGACGATGGCCGCAAGGTGCGCTTCGCAAGGCGCTCCGGCGAGATCATCGACAAATAATCGGGCGTGAGTGACATGACGCGTTTACACGATCTGTACGAAAGCACGATCAAGCCGGCGCTGGTCAAGGAGTTCGGGTACAAGAACTCGATGCAGGCGCCGCGGTTGGAGAAGATCGTCCTCAACATGGGCGTCGGCGAAGCGGTCAACGACCGCAAGAAGGTCGACGCCGCGGCCCAGGAACTAACCATGA
This sequence comes from Rhodospirillales bacterium, assembly GCA_036393575.1. Lineage (GTDB taxonomy): Bacteria > Pseudomonadota > Alphaproteobacteria > Rhodospirillales > Casp-alpha2 > JACPJY01. Next base: position 6,407 of record DASWGT010000181.1, read on the forward strand.
TCGCCGGCCAGAAAGCGGTGGTCACCCGGGCCAAGAAGTCGATCGCCAATTTCAAGCTGCGCGACGGCATGGCCATCGGATGCAAAGTGACGCTCAGGCGTGACCGCATGTACGAGTTCCTTGACCGGCTGGTCAACATCGCCCTGCCGCGGGTCCGCGACTTCCGCGGCCTGTCGGTCAAGAGCTTCGACGGCGCCGGCAACTTCTCGATCGGGCTGAAGGAGCAGATTATATTCCCGGAAATCGATTACGACAAAGTCGACGATATCCGCGGCCTCGACATCGTCATCTGCACCAGCGCCCGCACCAATGCCGAGGCGCAGGCCCTGCTGAAGGGCTTCGACATGCCGTTCACTGCAAGGGATGCTGAGAAGGAAGCCAGGGAGGCGGCGGCGAAACGCGCCGCGATGGAAGCCGAGCGCAAGGCGGCGCGCGACGCGATGAAGGAAGCGGAAGAGCACGACAAGGAAGGGGAAGAAGCCGCGGCTGCCGAGAGCAGCGCCGCGACCGCCGCGCCGAAGGCAGCGGCTGGTGCGACGAAACCCGCGGCCGGCGCGCCGAAGCTGGCGGCCAAGGATATGCCGGCAAAGAGCGGCGCGAAGAGCTAAATCCCAACGGAGATTAGCGTAATGGCAAAGACGAGCTCGATCGAACGAAACAAGAAGCGGGTCCGGTTGGCGAAGAAATTCGCGGCCAAGCGGGCGGCGCTCAAAGCGGCGGCCAAGGACAAGAACCTGTCGCCGGAAGAGCGTTTCAATGCCCGCATCAAGCTGGCGAAGCTGCCGCGCAACTCGGCGCCGATCCGGCAGCGCCTGCGCTGCAGCCTGACCGGGCGGTCGCGGGGAAATTACCGCAAGTTCAAGCTCAGCCGTCTGGCGCTGCGTGAGCTGGCCTCAAAAGGCCAGATCCCCGGCATGATCAAGGCAAGTTGGTAAGGAGATACGGCAGATGACGATGACCGATCCCCTGAGCGATCTGTTGGCCCGAATCCGTAACGGACAGCAGGCCAAGAAGAGCACCGTAATGTCGCCGGCTTCGAAATTACGCGCCAGCGTGCTCGAGGTTCTGAAACGGGAAGGCTTCATCCGAGGCTATTTCGAACGCGAAGTTCGCCCCGGGGTGTCCGAGATCGAAATCGAGCTCAAGTATCACGAGGGGCAACCCGTGATCCGCGAGATCAACCGCGTTTCTACGCCCGGGCGGCGCGTCTATTCGGCCATCAAGGACCTACCCCGCGTGTACGACGGCCTCGGCATTTCCATATTGTCGACGCCGCGCGGCGTGCTTTCGGATTCGGAAGCCCGCGACCAGAACGTCGGCGGCGAAGTCCTCTGTCAGGTATTCTAGGGATCAGGGCGCAGGAAACGGAACCAGCTCATGTCGAGGGTCGGTAAAAATCCCGTGAAGATTCCCGCCGGCGTCAACGTCGATGTCGCCGGCCAATCGGTCACGGCCAAGGGTAAGAAGGGCGAACACAGCATCGTCTTGTCCAAAGAAGTCGAAATCAAACGCGACGGCGACAAGATCTGGGTCAAACCGCGCAGCGACAGCTTGTTCGCGCGCAAGATGTGGGGCACGGCGCGGAACAATATCAAGAACCTGGTCAACGGTGTCGCTGATGGCTTCTCGCGTAGCCTCGAGATCAACGGCGTCGGCTACCGGGCGCAGGTACAGGGCAAGACTCTGGTCATCCAACTCGGCTTCAGCCACGAGGTCCGCTATCCGATCCCGAAGGGGATCACCATTGCATGCGAGGAGCAGACGCGGCTGACGGTCAGCGGCGCCGACAAACAGCAGGTCGGCCAGACGGCAGCCGAGATCCGGGACTTCCGGCGGCCCGAGCCGTACAAGGGCAAGGGCATCCGCTATACGGGAGAGTACATCTTCCGCAAGGAAGGCAAGAAGAAGTAATGAGCAAGTCAAACGAATCATTCGTACGACGGACCCGGCGCACACGCGCACGGGTCCGCCTGCGTGGCAAGGGCCGGCCGCGGCTGTCGGTATTCCGCTCGGAGAGGCACATCTACGCCCAGATTATCGACGACCTGAAGCAAGTGACGCTGGCGGCGGCCTCGAGCCTGGAGAAAGAGATGCGCGCGCGGCTGAAGTCCGGCGGCGATAAGAGCGCAGCCGGCGAAGTTGGCAAGACGATCGCCGAGCGGGCGCTCGCCAAGGGCATAAAGGAAGTCGTTTTCGACCGCGGCGGCTACCGCTACCACGGCCGGGTCAAGGCGCTGGCCGACGCGGCCCGTGCTGGCGGATTGAAGTTCTAGGAGAAGAGCAGATGGCGGATACCAAACCTTCCTCTCCACCGGCCGGCGGCCCTAGCGGTCGTGACGGCGGCGGCGGTGGCCCTGGCGGCGGTCGTGGCGGTGGCCCCGGCGGCGGTCGTGGCGGCGGCCCCGGTGGTCGCGGCGACGCTCGCGGCGGTGGCCGCGGTCGTGGCGGCGGTCGTGGCGGCGGGCGCGGACGCGATCGCGACCGTCCGAATCGGGAAGAGGGAGACGACCTGCTCGACAAGCTGGTCCACATCAACCGCGTCGCCAAGGTGGTGAAGGGCGGCCGGCGGTTTTCGTTCGGTGCCTTGGTGGTGGTCGGCGACGGCCGCGGCCGCGTCGGCTACGGAACCGGCAAGGCGCGCGAGGTGCCGGAGGCGATCCGCAAGGCCACCGAGCAGGCGAAGCGCAACATGGTGCGCATCCCGTTGCGCGAAGGACGAACCCTCCATCACGACGTCAAAGGCCGCTACGGCGCCGGTAAGGTCGTGTTGCGGGCCGCTCCACCGGGCACCGGCATCATCGCTGGTGGTCCGATGCGCGCGGTGTTCGAGACCATGGGCGTCCACGACGTGGTCGCCAAGTCGATCGGCAGCGCCAATCCCCATAACATGGTGAAAGCGACCTTCCGGGCGTTGCTGTCCTCGGCATCGCCAAGGAGCGTCGCGCAGCGGCGCGGCAAGAAGGTCGGCGAGCTGACGGCGCGCCGTGGCGAGCCCGTGGAAGCCGCCGCCAAGGAGTAACCGATGGCCGACGACAATAAGCGAAAGAAAGCAACCCTGAAGGTGACGCAGATCGCCAGCCCCATCGGACGCCACAGGAGCCAGCGCGTCGTGCTCATCGGGCTGGGGCTGAACAAGCTCCACCGGTCGCGCGTGCTCGAGGATACGCCGGCCGTGCGCGGCATGATCAATAAGGTCCACCACCTCGTCCGCGTCGAAGAGGCCGGCTGATGTCGGCGACGGCCGGCAGCGCGCCCTGCGACGGTCATGCGGGGCACAGAACAAGGAATTTGAGACCATGAGACTGAACGAGCTTGGCGGTCAACCGGGCGGACGCAAGGCGCGCAAGCGCGTCGGCCGCGGCATCGGCTCCGGCAAGGGCAAGACCTGCGGGCACGGCACCAAGGGTCAGAAAGCCCGCACCGGCGTTGCCATCAACGGTTTCGAAGGCGGCCAGATGCCGATCTACCGCCGCCTGCCGAAGCGCGGGTTTACCAATCCGTTCACCCGCGACATCGCGGAAATTACGCTCGCCATCCTCGATCGCGCCGTAACGCGCGGCAACGTCGACGCCAAACAGCCGGTGACCGAGGACGCATTGCGCGCCGCCGGGCTGGTCAAAAAACATTGCAGCGGCGTGCGCCTGCTTGCGAACGGTGAATTGAAGGCTAAATTGATAATCGAGATCACTGCTGCCTCGAAGACGGCCATCGCCGCGGTCGAGAAGGCTGGTGGCAGCGTTACCGTGAAACCGCAAAAGGCCAGGCCCGAGGGCAAGGGCAGGGCCCGCGACCGGAAACGGAAGGAAAGAACCGAGACGGCCGAGAAAAAGTATGCCGAAGCTGCCGAAAAGGCCAAGAAGAAGGCCGGCGAAGGCGCCAAGGGCAAGCCGGACAAGTCCGCGAAAGGGAAGTCCGAGGGTAAGCCCGAGGCGAAAGCCAAAGCCGGGCCTGATGCCAAGGGCGGCGAAAAGACCGGCGACAAGTCCGCGGAAAAGCCAGCGGGCAAGCCGCAGGCCAAGCCGGGCGGCCACGGCAAAAGCGGCCCCGAGCAAGCCTAACGTCAAAGGCAATCCAACGCAGCCATGACATCAGCGGCCGAACAATTCGTCTCCAACCTGAACTTCGGAGCCTTCTCCAAGGCCACCGAGCTTAAGAAGCGCATCTGGTTCACGTTGGGCGCGTTGATCATCTACCGGCTCGGCACCTACATCCCGCTGCCGGGGATCGATCCGATCGTGCTGAAGGACATCTTCCAACAGAACCAGGGCGGCATCCTCGGCATGTTCGACATGTTCGCCGGCGGCGCGCTGGGACGGATGACCATCTTCGCCCTCAACATCATGCCCTACATTTCGTCGGCCATCATCATGCAGCTGATGAGCGCCGTGTCGCCGCAGCTCGAAGCGTTGAAGAAGGAAGGCGAAGCCGGCCGCAAGAAGATCAACCAGTACACCCGCTACGGCACCGTACTGATCGCCGCGTTCCAGGCCTACGGTATCTCGGCCGGGCTCGAGGGGATGAGCTCGAGCGCCGGGCCGGCGGTCCACGATCCGGGACTGTTCTTCCGCTTCCAAGTGGTGGTGACGCTGGTCGGCGGCACCATTTTCCTGATGTGGCTGGGCGAGCAAATCACCGCGCGCGGGATCGGCAATGGCATATCGCTGATCATCCTGGCGGGCATCGTCGCCAATCTGCCGCAGGCCCTCGCCGGGACTCTCGAACTCGGTCGGACTGGCGCGCTGTCAACGGCGTTCATCGTGTTCCTGCTTGTGATGTCGGTCGGCGTTATCTTCTTCATCGTGTTCGTCGAACGCGCCCAGCGCCGAATCATCATCCAGTACCCGAAGCGCCAGCGCGGCAACAAAATGACTGGCGGGGAAAGCTCGCACCTGCCGTTGAAGCTCAACACCTCCGGCGTGATTCCGCCGATCTTCGCCAGTTCGATCCTGCTGCTGCCGATCACGGTGATCGGATTTTCAGCGGGCACCGGGCCGGAATGGCTGACCTCGGTCGCTGCCTATCTGGGTCGCGGCCAGCCGGCGTATCTGATCATCTACATCTCGATGGTGGTGTTCTTCGCGTTCTTCTACACGGCGGTCGTCTTCAATCCGACCGATACGGCCGACAACCTGAAGCGTTACGGCGGCTTCGTGCCCGGCATCCGGCCCGGCAAGAACACCGCCGACTATCTCGATTGGGTGCTGACGCGGCTGACCACCGTCGGTGCCGCCTATCTTGCTGCCGTCTGCCTGTTGCCCGAGCTACTGATCTCGCAGTACTCGGTGCCGTTCTATTTCGGCGGCACCAGCCTGTTGATCGTCGTCACCGTCACCATGGATACCGTCGCGCAGGTGCAGTCGCACCTGCTAGCCCATCAGTACGAGGGACTGATCAAGAAGGCGAAGTTGCGGGGACGGCGGTAATGAACTTGATCTTGATGGGTCCCCCCGGAGCCGGGAAGGGGACCCAGGCGAAGCGTCTCGAGGCGAATCATGGGATCGTCCAGTTGTCGACCGGCGACATGCTGAGGGCGGAAGTGACGAGCGGCAGCGAGCTCGGCCGCAAAGCCAAGAAGGTGATGGAGACGGGCGGTTTGGTTTCGGACGAGTTGATCATCGCCATGCTGTCGGCGCGTATCGAGCGCGACGATTGTCGGAACGGCTTCATTCTCGACGGTTTTCCGCGCACCTCGCGGCAAGCCGAGGCACTCGACAGGATGCTCAAGGAAAAAGGCATGAAGATCGACCATGTGATCGAATTGACCGTCGACGACGACGCGATCGTGAAACGGATTACCGGGCGCTATACCTGTGCCAAGTGCGGAACCGGCTATCACGATGAGTTTCAGAAGCCGGCCAAGGCGGGAGTCTGCGACAAGTGCGGCGGCCGCGAGTTCACCCGCCGCGCCGACGACAACGCGGAAACCGTGCGGGCCCGCCTCAAGGCCTATCACGACCAAACGGCACCGGTGATCGCCCATTATCGCAAGAAGGGGGTGATGGAAAGCGTCGACGGTATGGCCACGATCGACGACGTGACCTTGGCGCTGAACGCCGCCGTAAGCCTATGAAAAGGACGCCGAAACTGCGGATGGAGCGTGTTGACTTGAGGCTGTCAAGCCCTATAATCGCGCCTCTTCCGGCACCCGGCGGACAAAAATATTGTTTAATTTCCATAGTTTGAGGAGAACGGTCCTTGGCGCGCATCGCTGGCGTTAACATCCCGACCGCGAAGCGGGTCGTGGTCGCGCTCACTTACATTCACGGCATCGGCAGGACATCGGCGCGGAAGATCTGCGAAGCCATCGGTATTCCGCCCGAACGGCGGGTCAACGAGCTCACCGAACAAGAGATCGTGCGCATCCGCGAGGCCATCGACCAGGACTTCCAGGTTGAAGGCGACCTCAGGCGCGAGGTGGCGATGAACATCAAGCGGCTGATGGACCTCGGCTGTTACCGGGGACTCAGGCATCGCCGAGGATTGCCGGTGCGCGGCCAGCGGACGCATACCAACGCGCGTACCCGCAAGGGACCGGCCAAGGCGATCGCCGGCAAGAAAAGAATACTGACCAAGACCTAAGGAACCGGAATGGCACAAGTACCCACTCAACGGCCGCGTCGCCGCGAGCGCAAGAACATTGTCTCCGGCGTTGCCCACGTGAACGCGTCGTTCAACAACACCGTCATCACCATCACCGACGCGCAGGGCAATACCATCGCCTGGTCGTCGGCAGGGGCGAAAGGGTTCAAGGGGTCGCGAAAATCAACGCCATACGCCGCTCAGGTTGCCGGCGAGGATGCGGGGCGCAAGGCGATGGAGCACGGCATGAAAACCCTTGAGGTCGAAGTCAAGGGCCCGGGCTCGGGCCGCGAATCGGCATTGCGCGCGTTGCAGGCGGTCGGCTTCACCATCACCGCCATCCGCGACGTGACGCCGATACCCCACAACGGCTGTCGGCCACGAAAGCGGCGCCGGGTCTAGGGCAGTGGAAAATACGCCGCGTTTGACGCGGCGGGGATGCAGCGAGGCATCCCGAGAACCGCTGGACCCTCAGGGGAATTGGCGGAACGGATACCAAGGAGGGGATTCATTCCCCGGAGCTTTCGATCAACATCGTAAGCGTGAGGTCACCCAAGTGATTCAGAAAAATTGGCAGGAATTGATTAAACCCACGAAGCTCAACGTCCAACCCGGGACCGACGCGATGCGAACGGCGACCATTGTTGCCGAGCCGCTGGAGCGCGGCTTCGGCTTGACGTTGGGCAACGCGCTCAGGCGTGTACTGCTATCGTCGCTCCAGGGCGCGGCGGTAACGTCGCTGCAGATCGATGGCGTACTGCACGAATTCTCGTCCATACCGGGCGTCCGCGAGGACGTCACCGACATCGTCCTCAATATCAAGTCGTTGCACATCCGCATGTCCGCCGAAGGGCCGAAGCGAATGACGCTGAAGGCGCAAGGCCCGGCCGAGGTGAAAGCGGGTGCGATCGAGGCCGGCCCTGACATCGAGATCATGAATCCGGATCTGGTGATCTGCCACCTCGACAAGGGCGCCAAGCTGAACATGGAGCTAACGGTCGAGAACGGCAAAGGCTACGTGCCGGCCAACCAGAACCGGCCTGAGGACAGCCCGATCGGCCTGGTGCCGGTGGACGCCGTCTATTCGCCGGTGCGCAAGGTTTCCTATAAGGTCGAGAACACCCGTGTCGGCCAGGTCACGGACCACGACAAGTTGATTCTGGAGGTCACCACCAATGGCGCCGTCACTCCCGAAGACGCGGTAGCGCTCGCCGCCCGCATCCTGCAGGACCAGTTGGGCCTGTTCATCAATTTCGAGGAGCCGCGCGCCGCGCACGCCGAGGAGATGCGCGAGGAGCTGCCATTCAACAAGAACCTGCTGCGCAAGGTGGACGAACTCGAGCTGTCGGTGCGCTCGGCCAATTGCCTCAAGAACGACAACATCATCTACATCGGCGACCTGGTGCAAAAGAGCGAGACCGACATGTTGCGCACCCCCAATTTCGGGCGAAAATCTCTCAACGAAATCAAGGAAGTGCTGGGACAGATGGGCCTGCATCTGGGGATGGAGATTCCGAACTGGCCGCCGGAGAATATCGAGGAGATGGCGAAGAAGCTGGAAGACCCGTTCTGATGCCGGAACGGCAAACCCTCGTTTAAAGAACTAACATGCGTGCGTGTAAAATGGCACGCGCACGAAAGCAAAGAGGAGCCTGAACTATGCGGCACCGTAAAAGCGGACGCAAACTAAACCGCACCAGCAGCCACCGCAAGGCCATGCTGTCGAACATGGCGGTGGCGCTCATCATCCACGAGCAGATCAGCACCACCCTGCCGAAGGCGAAGGAAGTACGGCGCGTCGCCGACAAGATGATCACCCTCGGCAAGCGCGGGACCCAGCACGCGCGGCGTCGCGCCCACTCGTTCCTACGCGACGAGGCATCGGTCGCCAAGCTGTTCGGGGCGCTCGCCGAGCGTTACAAGCAGCGCAACGGCGGCTACACGCGGGTGCTGAAGGCAGGCTTCCGCTACGGCGACGCGGCGCCGATGGCGATGGTTGAGTTGATCGACCGCGACCCGGAGGCCAAAGGCGCCGAAGACAAGGCCCGTCATGCGCGCGAGCAGCAAACCGAAGGAGCCGGCGACGCCGCCTGAGCACCGTACGGCACCGCCGCTCGACCGCGTCCGCGAAGGCAGCTCAAGGGCTGCCTTTTCCGTTTCCGGGATGCTAAAATCGGCCCGAGGTGCCAACCGAGACTCGACCGGGAGGAGTGGCGTGGTGCGCATGTCAGGCCGGATGGCCGCTGCCGCCGTGTTGGTGGCGATATTCGCCGCCGTAACCGCTGGTGCCGCCGAAAAGCAGGTGCCGTCGTCGCGAGACGCGGTGACCATGTCGTTCGCGCCGTTGGTCAAGAAAGCGGCGCCGGCGGTGGTCAACATCTACGCCCGTAAGATCGTCCGCCAGCGCGGCAGCATACCGCTGTTCGACGATCCATTCTTCCGCCGCTTTTTCGGCGAGGAATTCGGCCTCGGCGTGCCGCGCCCGCAGCTCCAGAACTCGCTGGGATCCGGGGTGATCGTCCGCGCCAACGGCCTGATCGTCACCAACAAGCACGTCATCGAGGGCGCCGACCAGATCAATGTAGTGCTGGCAGACCGGCGAGAATTCGCCGCCAAGATCGTGGTCTCCGACGACCGTACCGACCTTGCTGTGCTGCAGATGGACGCCGTCGACGCGCCATTGTCGGTGCTAGAGCTCGGCGATTCCGACGATATCGAGGTCGGAGATCTGGTGCTCGCCATCGGCAATCCGTTCGGCGTCGGGCAGACGGTGACCAGCGGAATCGTGTCGGCGCTAGCGCGCACCCGGGTCACGCCTTCGGATCTGAATTTCTTCATCCAGACCGACGCCGCCATCAATCCCGGCAATTCTGGCGGCGCGTTGGTCACCATGAACGGCAAGCTGATCGGCGTGAACACCGCGATCTACTCGAAATCCGGCGGCTCGTTGGGCATCGGCTTCGCCATTCCGTCGAATATGGTGCGTGCCGTCATCACCGGCATCACCAAGGACGGCAAGCTGGTGCGGCCGTGGCTGGGGGCGATGGGCCAGGGCGTCTCGCAGGACATCGCCACCTCGCTCGGCCTCAAGCGGCCGACCGGGGTACTGATCAGCCACGTCTACAAAGGCGCCGCCGCCGATGCCGCTGGTTTGCGCGTCGGCGACGTGGTGCTGGCGGTCAACGGTCACGAAGTCGACGACCCGAAGGCACTGCGGTTCCGCATCGCGACGCTGCCGATCGGCGATACGGTGGTGCTCCGGGTGTGGCAGCGCAGCGGCACCGCGGCGCTGAAGCTCGTGCTGGCGCCGGCACCGGAGAATCCTCTCCGCACCGTCACCGGGCTCGACGGTCGGCATCCGTTGGCCGGGGCGACGGTCGCCAACATGTCGCCGGCGCTGGCCGAAGAACTGGGGCTGGATCCGTTCGCCAAGGGGGTGATCATCCTCGATTTGCATCGCGGCTCGCCGGCCAGTCGGCTCGGCTTCCGCGCCGGTGACATGGTGCGCGCCGTCAACGGCGCCGACGTCGCCACGGTGGCGGATTTGAAGACAGCGTTGGAACGCCGTGCCGACCGCTGGCGGGTCAACATCGACCGCGGCAGCGAAGCCATGAAACTCATCATCAACGACTGACGACAATGCCCAGCCGGCCCCGGTGCGGGTTGGCGGCGGACTGGGTTATGCGCTAACGTCTGCAAATCCCAGCGCCGGCGGCGTCGGCGGAAAAAGCGGGTTAGCAGGATTCCAGGGAGGATTCAATGAGCGGCAAGGAAATCACCATCGCCGCCGCCGACGGCGGCAAGTTCATGGGCTATCTGGCGGCTCCGGCTTCCGGTAAGGGGCCCGGCGTGGTGGTGGTCCAGGAAATCTTCGGCGTCAACAAGGTGATGCGCGAGATCACCGACGGCTTCGCCCAGGCCGGCTACATGGCGCTGTGCCCCGACCTGTTCTGGCGCCAGCAGCCAGGCATCCAACTAACCGATCAGACCGAGGCGGAATGGGCGCGCGCCTTCGAACTGTTCAACGGCTTCGATCTCAAGAAGGGCGTCGATGACCTGAACGCCACCATCGAAACGTTGCGGAAGCAGAAAGGCTGCACCGGCAAGGTCGGCACCGTCGGCTTCTGCCTCGGTGGCCGGCTCGCCTACCTTACGGCGACTCGTACGAAGGCCGACGCTGCCGTCAGCTATTACGGCGTGATGCTGACCGAGCACGTGAAGGAGCCGGTGGAGGCGCCGCTGATGCTGCACATCGCGACCGAGGACGAATACGTGCCAAAGGACCAACAGGCGAAGATCCATGCCGCGCTAAAAAGCAACCGCAAGGTGACCATCCACGACTACAAGGGGCAGAACCACGCCTTCGCCCGCGTCGGCGGCAAGCATTTCGACAAGGCGTCGGCCGATCTCGCCCGCAAGCGCACTCTCGACTTCTTCAAGGCGAACCTAGGCTGACCCGGCGGACGAGAGGAGCGGCGCGCCATTCGCAAATCTAGGCCCGGAACGGGCGGGGACACGAGCACGCTGTTCGAGAAAAGCGCGCCGCGGCCGTTGGCCGACCGGTTGCGGCCGAAGACGCTCGACGAGGTGGTCGGCCAGGACCACCTGCTGAAGGGTGACGGGCCGATCGCCCGCATGGTTGCCGCCGGGCAGCTTAGCTCGATCGTGCTGTGGGGGCCGCCCGGATCCGGAAAAACCACTATCGCGCGTCTGCTCGCCCACCAGACCGACCTGCATTTCGAGCGGTTGTCGGCGGTGTTCTCGGGGGTCGCGGACTTGCGCCGGGTGTTCGACGCCGCCCGCAGCCGCCGCGAGATGGGGCAGGGCACGCTGCTATTCATCGACGAAATCCACCGTTTCAATCGAGCCCAACAGGACGGCTTCCTGCCGTACGTCGAGGACGGCACGGTGATCCTGGTCGGTGCCACCACGGAGAACCCGTCGTTCGAGCTCAATGCGGCGTTGCTGTCACGGACCCAGGTGCTGGTGCTGAACCGGCTCGACGATGCTTCGCTCGAGATACTGCTGAAGCGGGCCGAGGCCGACACCGGCCGCGCCCTGCCGCTCGATGCCGACGCCCGCACCGCGCTGCGCGCCATGGCGGATGGCGACGGCCGGTATCTCCTGAACATGGTGGAAGCGGTGCTGACCTCGCCCGACAAACCGTTGCTCGACACCAAGGCGCTGGCTGCCATCGTGCAGCGGCGGGTGCCGCTTTACGACAAGTCGCAGGAAGGCCACTACAACCTGATCAGCGCGTTGCATAAGTCGCTGCGCGGATCGGACACCGACGCGGCGCTGTATTGGCTGGCGCGCATGCTGGCCGGCGGCGAGGATCCACGTTACATCGCCCGCCGGTTGGTGCGCTTCGCCAGCGAGGACATCGGCCTCGCCGACCCGCAAGCCCTGGTGCAGGCGCTTACCGCCTGGGAGACCTACGAGCGCCTGGGCTCGCCGGAAGGCGAACTGGCGATCGTGCAGAGCGTGATCTATCTCGGCACGGCGCCCAAGTCGAACGCCGCCTACGTGGCGGCGAGCGCGGCGGCGCAGGCGGCCCGCGAGAGCGGCTCGCTCGATCCGCCCAAGCACATCCTGAACGCGCCCACCGCCCTGATGCGCGAACTTGGCTACGGCGCCGGCTACGAGTACGACCACGACGCCGAGGAGGGCTTCTCCGGCCAGAACTATTTTCCCGATGGCATGGCGCGCAAGCGCTTTTACCGGCCGGGCGAGCGCGGCTTCGAGCGTGAGATCGCGAAAAGACTCGAATATTGGGACGGCCTCAGGAAGAAAAAGAAGACGGATTGACCCGACTGCGGCCGCTCCGGCGTCGAATACGACGCAGGGTGCGTTCTATTTTGTGCCGGCACCGGGAGCGGCCCGGCCGAGCCACACCAGCACCGGCAGCGCGGCGGCCTGCAAAAGCAGCGAGGCGACGACCAACGCCATGATGGAGCGGTCGTAAAGCGCGCCCAGGGTGACGCTGCCGGCGAACCAGGCAACGCCGTAGACGGCGTTGAAGATGCCGTAGGCGGTGCCTCGCCGGTCGGCGGGGGCGAATCCGGCAATCGCCGCGCGCATGATCGATTCCTGCGCGCCCATGCCGATACCCCACAGTGCCATGCCGACGACGGCGAGCCCCGGCCCGCCGAGGAACGCCAGCGGCGCCGCCAGCGCCGAGCCGATGGTGGCGACCGCCATCGCGTACAATCCGACGCGGTCGAACCAGCGGCCGAGCAGCAAGGCGGCGATCGCATCGGCGGCCATGGCGACCGCGTAGACCACTGGAATCCAGGCGGCTGGCATCACGCCGGTTTTTCCGAAGTGATAGGCGACCAACGGGAAATCGGCGTAGCCGGCGGCGATTAAGGCGACCGCCCCGAGATAAACCCAGAACGCCCGCGGCAGGCCACGGCGGGTGAATTCCGGCGGCGTCAGATCGAAGTCCCGCGGCCGCGGATAATTGATGCGCGCGGCGAAAAGAATCACGAGCGCCAGCACCGCCGGCACCGCCAGCACGGCGAAACCGGTCCGGTAGCCGCCTTCGAAGGCGATGACGGCGGCAATGATGAGGGGCCCGAGAACGGCGCCGACCTGGTCGAGCGCTTCGTGCAGGCCGAACCCCCACCCCAGGCCGGTGTGGCTACCGGCGTGGGAGAGCATGGCGTCGCGGGCCGGGGTGCGGACGGCGCGTCCCATCCGCTCGACGATGATCAAGACGGCCGCTGCCTCCCACGAGCCGGTGAGCGCCAACAACGGCACCGCCAGCAGATTGAGGCAGTAGCCGAAAATGGTGATCGCCCAATAACGGCCGGTGCGGTCGCTGACGTAGCCCGACAACAGCCGCAGGGCGTAACCGACAAGCTCACCGAAGCCGGCGACGAAGCCGACCACGGTGGCGCTCGCCCCGAGCAGCGCCAAGTAGGGGCCGGTGACGCTTCGCGCTCCCTCGTAGGTCATGTCGGCGAACAGGCTGACGACGCCGAGCAGCACGATGAAGCGCACCGCGTGACGGCGGGAAATGTCGGCGACAACAGCCACAGGGGTCATTTGACGACGATCACCGTGCACGGCGCCAGCCGCACCAGACGCTCGGCGGTGCCGCCGATCAGCATGTCGTGGAGCCGCGAGTGGCCGACGTAGCCGATGACCAATACATCGAAGCCCTTCTGCTTGGCGAACTCCGAGATGGCCTTGACCGGGTGTCCGATCAACAGGTGCGTGGCGATCTCCAACTTCTGCTTCTTGGCTTGTCTCTTCGCCCGCTTGATTGCGTCTTCGAAGCGGTGGTTCTCCAGCTCCTTCTCGCCGATCACCTCCTCGCGGCTGCCAGGCATCCATTGGATTTCCTCGACCGAAACCATGTGCAACTCCGCGCTATGGAGCTTGGCGATCTCGGTCGCCGCGGCAAGCGCCCGAAAGGCGCCTTCCGAGCCGTCGTTGGCGTGCAGAATCTTCTTAAACATCCCGCGTCTCCTTCACGGCTTCGGATTCCGCCCCCACTTCCCTGAAGGCGGGCTGGAACCATTTCTGGGCGATCAGGGTTGGCACCACGGCGCTGCCGATAACGGCGGTGACCAGAACCGTGTACTGGTCCTGATCGATGATACCATTGGTCAGGCCGAAAAGCGCCGAGATGGTGCCGAAGGTGAGCCCCGTCGACATCATCAGGGTGGTATACATGCCCTCGCGGCGCTCGAACCGGAACGCCCGCGTCAGCGGCCAGATACCGGCGAACTTGGTGGCCATCTTCACCGCCAGGAAGACGGCGATCAGGCCGCCCGCGGCGACGATGGTGTCGAACTTGACCAGCGAACCGGCCTTCAGGAAGTAGATGGGCGTCAGCAACGCGAAAGCGACGATGCGGATACGATGGGCGATCTCCCGCTGCTTCAGGAAATAGGGCGCCAGCGCCATGCCCACTAGATAGGCGGGCAGCACCGCTTCGCTTTTGGCAGCGGCGCCGAGCCCGCCCAGCAAGAACAACACGAACACCACGAACTTGATCTCCGGCTGGCTCACTCGCTCCTCGACCTTGGCGAAGAACCAGGGTACGAACCGGGGGAGCAGCCAGATCGCGAGGCCGGTGGCGGCGGCGAACAGCGCCAGCCACAGGTTGTAGTTGGCAAACACGATGCCGAGGGCCAGTACCGTGCCGATGTCGTTGATGAAGCATCCGGCGAGGATGATCTTGCCGATTTCGGTCCGATTGAACCCGGTCTCCACCATGACGGCGTAGACGACCGCTACGGAGGTGGTGGAAAGCGCGATGCCGGCGATCTGCGCCTGCGGCCACGGCCAGTCCAACACCAGCAGTGCGTAGGCGAGCACGCCGAGATAGGGGGCGAAGAAGCCAACGGCACCTATGCTCATGGTCGACCACAGATGCCGGCGCACCACCTTGGGGTCGATCTCGGTGCCGGCAAGGAAGGTGAGCAGGATGGCGCCGACCCCGGCCAGGTAGCTGATCCAGTCGTTTGGCGTCATGCCCAAGAGGTTGCCGCCGACTGCGCCGAGCACGATTTCCACCAAGGCAACCGAAATGGCGATGCGGATCGAGATCAGCGAGGCGAGCAGCGCCAGCCCCACCCACAGCGCCGACGTCATCCAGATATTCTCCACCACGTCTCCCTCCTTTCGGGACCGTTGTTGACGACTGGTTCCCGGGCGACCGCGATCGCCGCGGGTTCTGCCAGAAGTCATCAGCCCCACAGGCAGGGCAGTTGCGGTGGACCTCATCACCGGCGCGGCGACGGCAAAGAAAAAACCCGCCATGCGGCGGGTCGCGAAATAAAAAGCTCCCACCGCGTTAAACGCGCAGCAGGAGTCATCAGCCTTTTCGGCGGTTTGTGTTGAGGGGGACTCCATCCCCGTCGGGTGGGAACCTATGGGGTGATGCCGAGGGTGTCAACTCAAAACCCGGCGGTGGCAGGTGACTCGGAGGCGGCGGCCGTGATAGGGGTCAAGGCCGGCGGACCAGGGAAGGCACGGGCGATGGGCAGCGTTCAAATTCTTACGGTAAAGGCCGACGAGGCCGGGCTCAGGCTCGATCGCTGGCTGAAGAAGCGATTCCCGGACGTCGGCCACGGTCGGGTGCAGAAGTGGTTGCGCACCGGACAGGTGCGCCTCGACGGCCGGCGCGCCAAGGCCGGTGTGCGCTTGGCGGCCGGACAGCAGGTGCGGGTGCCGCCGCTCGGCGCGGCGCCGCCGCGAGTGGGGCCGCCGAGGCCGGTGTACTCCGACGCCGATATCCGTGACTTGAAGGCGCGCATTCTGCACCGCGACGATCACGTTATCGTCATCGACAAGCCGGCCGGGTTGGCGGTGCAGGGCGGCAGCGGCATCCGCCACCATCTTGACGCGATGCTGGCGGCGCTGCGCTTCGACGCCGACCAGGCGCCGCGGTTGGTCCACCGGCTCGACCGCGACACCAGCGGCGTGCTGGTGCTGGCCCGCACCGCCGAGGCGGCGCGGAGGCTGACCGCCGCCTTCCGTTCCAAGGATGCGCGCAAGCTCTATTGGGCGGTCGTCGCCGGGGTGCCGCGGCCGGCGGAGGGGATCGTCGACCTGGCGTTGGCGAAAGGGCCGGGGCGCGGCGGCGAACGGATCGGCGTCGCCGAGGGCGGCAAGAAAGCGATCACTTATTACCGGGTGATCGACCACGCCGGCCGCGCGGCAGCCTGGGTGGCGTTCGAGCCACTGACGGGCCGCACCCATCAGATCCGGGTCCACGCGGCAGCGTTGGGGACGCCGGTGCTGGGCGACGGCAAGTACGGCGGACGCACTGCGTTCCTAAAAGGCGACAACATCGCCAAACGGTTGCACCTGCACGCGCGGGCCATCCGCATGCCGCATCCGGCGGGCGGCATGCTGGAAGCCGAGGCGCCGTTGCCGCCGCACATGCGGGCCACCTTCAAGGCGTTGGGCTTTAACGAGAAAACTCGGGCCGACCCTTTCCACAACGCGGCCATCCCGGAGATGTTATGAGCATCGTGGACGGCGTCGGCATGCGTTCACGGCAACCCGCCCCGAATATTGAATCATTCAAATCTGTAACAAAGAAACCCTTCCCATACCCACGTATGTCACTACAATATAAGGAAAGTTCGCCACGGGGGTCGTCCGGGAGCCGAGCATCCCGGTAACGACGGCGAAACTAGCCTTGAGGTCCAAATTTTCGCGTGCAAAGCCGGCGTCCACGCATGGCCTTGAGCGTGCGGCGTAGCGACCCTGATCGGCGCCGTCGGAAACGAGGATCGGAATGCGGCTTTTGATGATCGAGGATCACCGGCGATTCGCCAAGTTCGTCAAGGACGGGCTTGAGAAGGAAGGCTTCACCATCGACGCCGTCGAAACTGCCAGCGGCGGCGAGGACGCGATGGCGACGGTGCAGTACGACGCCATCCTCCTCGACCTCGGGCTTCCCGATTGCGATGGTATTCAGCTGTTGCGGCAGTGGCGGGAGCGTGGCGACGAAACGCCGGTGCTGATCCTTACCGCCCGAGACGGCATCGACGACCGGGTGCGCGGCCTCAACAGCGGTGGCGACGACTACCTGTTGAAGCCGTTCGCGATGGAGGAGCTGGTTGCCCGCATCCGCGCATTGCTGCGGCGACCGGGTGGCGTGCTCGGCCTGGTGATAACGGCCGGCAACGTCTCGTTCGATACCACCGCCCGCGAGGTCCGCGTCAACGACCGCACCATCGCCATTCCGCGCCGCGAGCTCGGCGTTCTCGAACACCTGATGCGCCGCAGCGGCCGCGTTGTGCCCAAGGACGTGCTCGAGGACAAAATCTACGGGTTCGGTAAGGAGGTTTCCTCCAACTCGGTCGAGGTCCACGTGTCGCGGCTGCGCAAGCGCCTCGCCGGCGCCGGCGCCAACATCAGCGTCCACACGCTGCGCGGCGTCGGCTACCTGCTGTCCGAGGAAAGCACGATCGCGCCCCAATAAAGCGCGCCCGCTGCGTCCCCCGTCCGTTGGCGCCGCCGTAGTCCGGATTCCCATCGTTAATGTCCGCAACCTTGAAAGTCCGCTTGGCCGTATTCGACTGCGACGGCACGCTTGTCGATGGCCAACATTCGATCATCGCGTCCATGAACCGGGCATTTGAGAACCATGGGTTGGCGCGACCGGCGGCGGATGCCGTCCGCCGTGTGGTCGGTCTGCCGTTGCGCGAGGCGATCGTTCGACTACTGCCCGACGCCGCTGACGCCGATCACGCGCGGCTCGAGAGCGGTTACGTGGAGGCGTACTCGGCGCTGCGCCGGAAAGGCGCGGTCAACGACCCGCTGTTCCCGGGGGCGGTCGAAACTCTCGACGCGCTGGACCGCGCCGGCTGGATCCTCGGCATCGCCACCGGAAAAGGACGACGCGGGCTGTTGGCGACCCTCGAAAGCCACGGCATCGCCGGCCGCTTCGCGATCCTGCAGACGTCCGACAGCGGCCCCGGCAAGCCCAACCCCGACATGCTGCTTAACGCCATGAACGAGGCCGGCGCCGGGCCCGCCGACACGGTGATGATCGGCGATACCACCTATGACATGGAGATGGCGCGCCGCGCCGGCACCATGGCCGTCGGCGTCGCCTGGGGGTATCATTCCCAGGAATATCTCCGCCGCGCCGGTGCGCACGCGGTGGCGCAGAATTTCGCCGACCTGACGGAAAAGCTTGCGGACCTGGGAGGCAATACGAGATGAAAGGTTGGAAGAAGATCGTCTCGGCCGTCGTCGTCCTCGCCGTGGCCGTGGTGGCGGCTGGCATCGCCATCATCAAGTCGTTGGATTTCAACGAATATCGGGGCCTGATCGCAGACCAGGTCAA